>JAUUZB010000469.1 GCA_030590185.1 Deltaproteobacteria bacterium | reverse complement strand
GAAAGCTGGTGGGTCGTGAGAGATTCGAACTCTCGACTAACGGATTAAAAGTCCGCTGCTCTGCCGGACTGAGCTAACGACCCACCGGAGGGACCGCTTAGCGGCGAAGCGGGCAAAGGTCAATCGAAACCCGCCCGCTCCGCCAGGTGATCAAACGGCTGCGGCGCTACCACATCTAGGAGACCGTCAGGGCCCGCCGACCCGCCGCCACCAGGAACCTGCCGCTGGCGTCAAACCGAATCCGTCCGAGGGTCGGGTCGGTGCCGTCGAGGCGTCGCGGGGAGGGACTCGGGGGCTGAGCGACTCGCGTGTTGGTCCTTGGCTGCGAAGCCGAGCAGGATCCGGCAGGCGGGACAGTGGTCGAAGTTCGCTTCGATCTCGGTGAGCTCGGGTGGCGGTAGATCTCGGTCGAGGAAGGCCAGGACCTGATCTTCGGTGAGGCACGACATCGGGGGCGGAGCGGAGCACAGGTGGGTGGGTGGGATTCACGGCGGCGCTGTGGTATTCGGGTCGCGGAAGCGCCTGGTTGGCTGGTGCTGCCCTCGGTCTTCAAAACCGATGTGGGGGGTGAGAAACTTCCCAGGCGGGTTCGATTCCCGTGCGCTTCCGCCAATCGCTACGCGCTTGGCGGCGCGCTCGGGAATCTCACCTCCGTTCTTGGGGGCGTGGTGGTTCTCCTCTCCTTGAAGCGGCTGGCCGCGGCGCTTGTCCCGCTAGGCACAGACGCTCCCTATTCGGTCGCGTCTGTACCAAGCGGGACAACGCTGGCTGCGTGCGCTTCCTTCGGTCTCCGGGCTTTCTTCGTTGGGTGCTGCTCAGCCTGGCCGTGGGGCGCCGGGGAGGTTCCAATTTACGCCGGCTTCGGCGCGGACGCCTGACTCTACGTCATAGCCGCCGCGGAGGTAGGCGTCGAAGTCTACCTTCTCGTAGGAGATGCCGATCAGGGCGCGACGGATGCCTTCGTGGTCGAGGTTGACCTCGGCGGTGCCGCCGAGTCGAGCCCCGTATCTTCCGGAGGCTAGGAGTTGGGCGCGCAGGATGGCTACGACATCGCCGGTGGGGCTGCGGGTTAGACCGGCGGTCGTGGTGACCTGGTGCTGGGTGCCTAGGGTTACGCTGCCTTCGACCTTGGCGCTACCGTCGTCGGCGACCTGACCGGCAACGGTGATGCCTGCGTTCTTCAAGAAGGTCGCCACTGAGCCGCCGGTGGTGTGTACTGCCTCGTTTTCGGCGTTGCGGGTTCGTGAGCCCCAGGCGCCTAGGCCTACTCTGCCTGCGGTGGTTCGAAGGGTGGCACGGGCGGTGTCTAGAGTGACCTCTCCATCCCTGGCGCTGAGATCGGCGTTCGCCCCGGCGTGGAAGCTGGCTTGGTCGAGGGAGGCGCCGCCTGAGAATCGTTGGCCCTCGGTGCGGTCGTGGGCCACGCGCACGTGGCCGCTGACGGTCTCACCAGTGAACGCGGCTCCGGTCGCGGTGCTGGCCACGCCCCCTTGGTCGACGGTGATCTCCTGGTTGATGGCTACCGAACCTAGCTCGGTGCTCGCGGCCACGGTCACGGCGTTGCCATCCTCGCCCTGATCGACGGCAACCCGCGCCTCGCCCGGCGCGCCCGAGAGGTGACCCTCGATCACGGTATGGTGCTCCGTCGAGGTCAGGCTCACACCGCCTTCCAACTCGGCAGTCCTGACATTAGCACCGACATGGGTGCCGGCGGGGCCGACCGTCGCACTGCCGGTGAGAGTGGTGCCACGTTCACCAACCGCCACGCTCCCCGACGCGCCCACCTCAACGCCGCCCTCACGCCGTCGCGCAAAGGCTCTGCCGTGTGCGCCCTCGCCGTGAACGCCGATGGAGCCACCATCCACCACCGGCGCGCTATCGGTGCGCGCCTTGGTGTTGACCTCGCCGTAGAGCCGGACACCCCGAATGACGGTGTCCATGGCGATGTCGACGGGGATATCTCCGGTTTCGATGTAGTACTGCAACCACCCCGCGCCCACCGCGGCGACCGTTGCCACCCGCTCCGGTGAGGTGCCGATCGCCTTGGCGAGCTGCAAGACCAGCGCGTCGTGGATGCCCTTGCCGACTTCGGTGGCGACCTGGGCCTCGAGCTCGGCGCGCTCCTCTGGGCTCAGGCCTTCGATGGCAGCCCGGGGATCCGACGCGTTCGCGATGCGCTCGATCAAACGTAGATCCTGCTCGGGCTCCTCCGCGCCACGGGCCGTTGCCACCAGCGCGCCACGGAAGGCCACATCTAGGGTGCCCTCGCCCTCAACCATGATGAAGGGTCGGCCATGGGTGTCCTGCACCGGGATCGGCATGCCGTCAAAAAGCACCCGCGATCCTTCGTCGAGCTCTAGGAAGACCTTGGTCGGTCCGTTGGGCGCCGACAGGAAACCGTGCCCGGCATCGCCGTCCATCTCGAGGGCGATGGTCACCGGGCGATCGGCGGTGAAGATCTGTCGGTCCCCGTAGGCGAAGCTCGAGGCCTGGCGAAGCGAAAAGCCGGTGAGCTCGCCGTCGCCATCTTTGATGATCGCGGTGCGGGCGATCACGGTCGCGGCGCGGGTCGAAACCTCGGTCACGCCGTCGCCGGCGATGACGAGATCGCCGCGTCCGGTTTGGCTGGTGGCGACCCGTCTCGCGTCCCCAGGACCCTCGCAGGCCACCGACGTCACCAGAACCTCGTCACCGCTGGCCACGGGCAACAGCACGGTCACCAGATGATTGTTCTTGCCATCGAGACTCGCGGTCACCGCGGTATGGTGCTGCTCTTCACCCCATACGAACGAGTGCACCGCATCCTTGATACCGATGGTGCGCCGGTCACCGAGATAGACCGCGCGTAGCTCGACACCGTCGACATTCCAGGTGGCGCCCTCGGAGTTGGCGGAGACTAGGGAGCCGTTGCCATGCAACAGGACATCAACGCTCACCTGATCCGGTGCGTGCGTCTCATCGTCGATGACCACGTAGCTCTCGTCGACAAAGGTCAGATGCCGCCGCAGCTCGGTCTCGCCGATGAAATGACTCTCGCTCGCGCCCTGCAGGCCACCGGCGTCATACATGCCAGCCATCCGCACCGTGGCGGTGCCGTGGGCGCCCTGACCGTTGACCATGACCACGTTGTGGGAAGCGGCGCCGCGGTAATCGCCGCGGTTCTCGGAGAAATAGCCATCCGGTCCGTAGCCCGGCGGGATGAGCAGCTCCTCGCCATGGGCGACGACCATGAAATTCCCGGGATCGACGTGCTCGTGGCCCGGGGCCGAGCGTTGTTCGGCGGCGAACAGCACGAAGGCTGCGTTCTCGTCGTAGCCGCTGCGGAAAATCGCCTGACCGCCCTCCTGCTGCAGCCGCGTGGCCGGTAGATCAGGCTCGGAGGTCGCGAGGATCCGGTCATCGAAATAGGCGATCGCCTCCCCCGCCTGAGCGCCCATGCCCTTGCTCGCCGCCTGGTCGAAATCGAAACGGTAGTTGCGTGCCCCCGGAATGTCGTGGTCGACCAACATGGCGAGGGTCGAGGTCGTCTTGGCGTGGGCGTCGTCAAAGGTAGCCTGCCGCCCGTTCGGCATGCGGGTCGAGACCAGTCCATCGAAATAGGCCCGCATCCGCTGGTCCGCGACCAGGTTGACCCCCGTGGCCAGGTGGTACTGACGAATGAAGGGGACCAGGGTTTGGTTGGCGTACTCGCCGTAGAGCGGTCCCTCGTTGTAGGCGCCGTCGGGGTTGGACTGGGCCATACCCTTTTCAATTCCGGCGATGGCGGTGTTCAATAGCTGTTGGGCAGCCTCGTGCCGGCCCACGCCATTGAGGGCGAGCGCCGCGGTGCCGAGACCGGCGGCCGTGCGGGTCTTCCAGTTGTTGTTGGGGATGAGGGGCATGGCCCGCTGCATGAAGAGACCCTGGGCAACGAGCGCATCGGCGGCAGCCTCGGTCGTCGCCCCGCTGAGCTCACCCTTGAGCAGCTCGAGGGCCGTTCCATAGGCCTGCATCGATTTGCCCGCCGCGAGGTGGCGTTCCCAACCGGTCCCGTGGCGGGTCCCGCCGTTGCTCAGCTCGAGAAGGCCATCAACCTCATTGGGAGGGCCAATGTGGGAGAGTCCCTGCTCGGCCTTGTCGAGATAACGTTGGTCGCCGGTGAGCAGATACGCAAACGCGCAGGCCTTGGTGTGGCCGCTGCGTTGGCTCTCGGTCAAGCTCGCCTTGCCTAGATTCTGGGTCAGGGCGCGGTTGGCGTCTCTGATGATCTGGTCGCCCCACGCGGCGTAGGGTGCACGGGTGATGCGGGCCCGCAGCTCGCTGACCCGGGCCGGATCGACGATCAAGCTCGCCTGTTGGTCCGAGGCGGGGAGTCGACCGCGCGGGAGAGCGATGGCGTAGAAGCCCAGGGACTCGTCGATTGGCGTGATCCCGATCGCCGCACCCGGGGAGATGCCGATTCGAACCGGTCCCACGCCAACATCGAACAGGGCACCCGAGGGCGCCGTGTCGACCGCCGGCCGAGTGCGGAGCTTCCCTTCGAGGAGCGCCACCTTGTCCGCCGCTAGGTTGACCGACGAACCGGGTCGAAGGTTGTCGAGGTTGAAGGGAATGTTCCACTTGGCGAGCTGCTGCCGGCTCACCCCGATCCGCTTTGCGATCGAGTCGGCCGTATCGCCCGCTCGCAGCTGGTAGGTAGCGAGCTCGGCTCCCCGCGCATCCGCTTTCGAGCCCCGGCTGACAGGGCCCGCCCAGCCAGACGCCAGGGGGTTCTCGCTCGGGGG
>JAUUZB010000527.1 GCA_030590185.1 Deltaproteobacteria bacterium | reverse complement strand
GCGGTGACCGGGCGCTGGCCCGCAGCGGCCCACGGAGATCTGGCGGCCATCGTGCGCATGAACAACCTGGGTTTCTTCGACGTGCGCGACGGCGCCGCCTACGCCAGCGACCAGGCGATTCCCTACCAGGCCGGGCACAGCTACCACCTCCGACTCGCGCTCGACCTCTCGGACCAGAGCTACGACGTCACCGTCGACGGCGTCGCCCTCGCCAGCGGCTATGGCTTCCGGCTGCCCGCCGATGCGCTCGGCCAGGTCACGGCCTGGCATTCCTCCGGAGGAGTAACCGCCACCGGCCTCACCGTGACCGGCGACCAGGCCACGCCCGACCCGGCCTGCGGCCCCGACGCCGGGCTGCCCGACGCCGGCGTGAATGGACCCGACGCCTCCACCCCGGCGGACGCAGACATCCTGGGAGCAGACGCTGCCACGGGTCCGTCGGGCTTCGTGGACAGCGGCTGCGGCTGCGAGACTTCCGGCTCGGGCTCGTCGCCGACGACAACCCTCGTGCTGCTCGTGGCCCTCGGCCTCCTCCTCGGGCGGCGACGCTATCGCGCCGGTGACCGCGCGTCGGCTCGCGAACCTCACCTATAGATCCAGAGACCAGCGCCTCCACCTGACCGGATCAATTGTTCTCGCCCGGCTGCGCGGTGAAAATGGGGGTTGCCACGGGCGAGACCGGGTTTTCGCCGATCGGGGTCTGCTCACTCCGCGCGGCAGCGACAAGGGTTCGTGCTGAGCGAGGTTTTTCGGATAGATGCCTCGTCGCCTTGATGGTACGCGGATTGCTTCTCTCGGCTGGGTACCGGCTCTGATTGATCGCGGCGCCCATGAACGGCCCTGGCAGCGGTATTCGCATGTCACCTCGCGCCCGATCACTGACCTCGGCAAGGAGGACAGCTTCACCTACTCGGACCACAGTCAGGCCCTCGACAAACTCACCATGGCGACCGGCTATCATGGCCGAGCGCAGGGCTGGGACCCCGATGGAGCGCGCGCTACCAGTACGGCGTGGAATCCTGAAAGGACGATCCCATGAATGGACTAAACCGCGTCGCAGCTGTCGTGCTCGTCCTGGTCGGCATGTCGTGGCCGACTCAGACCCGGGCCGCCCCCCTGCAAGAGGACTCGGACGAGTTCCCGATCATCATGATGTCGGCAGAGCTCGGCACTCACGCAGAGGTCGCGCTGCTGGGGGTCGACTTCATCCATACCTATAACTACCCCTCGAGCTCATACTTCAACTCGGCCGCGGCCAATGGGCTCCGCGTCATGGTCGACCTCGACGGCGCCAACTGGGCCGGAAAGCCCGATGGCGTCGCCCATATCCAGAGCCTGGTCCAGAGCTACAAGGACCACCCCGCCATGGGTTTCTGGTACCTGTCCGACGAGCCCGATCCGGCCGGGGTCAGCGTCTCGGACTTGACCGAGCTCTACCTGGCGATCAAGGCAATAACACCGGAGATCCCGGTCGCCAACGCCGAGGCCTGGACCGCCAACTGGGACGACTATCAGGGGGCCCAGGACATGCTCATGATCGACCACTATCCGGTCAGGACCACCGACCCATTCCCCATGCAAGACATCACGATTCCCATGGACTTCCTCACCATGGCGCTGGGGTTGGACGATGAGCCGGTGATCCCCATTTTGCAGAGCTTCGACTGGCGAGTGTACTATCCCGACACGCCCTCGCGTTTCCCCGTCGCCGAAGAGCTTCGCTACTGGTGCTACGCGAGCATCGCCCTGGGTGCCCGAGGTCTGGGCTGGTATGGATATTACCAGGGGCTGCAATTCGCCGGCGGAGCCCAGTGGTTCGCCAACACCTTCGCGCCGGTCTTGCAGGAAGTGCGTCTGTTCGTCGATAGCGTCGCTCCGGCCCATCATCCAACCGCGATTCCCGGGGCCGCCGCCGCCAACATCTACCTGGCGACCTGGAACCGATCGGGCGTCACCTGGGTCGTGATCGTCAACGACCTCGGTTCCTCGAACACGGTCAGCCTTTCTCTGGACGGCCAGGTCGCCGACGGTACCCTCACTCCATGGGGCAGCAGCGCTGCTATTCCGGCCACAGTCTCCGGCGGAAACCTGCAGCCCGTGACTCTCGACCCTTACGAGGTGCGAATTTGGACGATCGTCAGCTCCGGTCCCCACACCTGCGGCGAGCTCTCGGGCAGCTGCTGCGCGATCGGACAGAGCTGCCAGGGTAACTCCATCGCCGGCGCGTCAGATTGTCCCGGACAGTGCTGCTCGGGAAGCTGTGTCGATCAGAGTGGCCCGGTCATTCTGTCCGCGGAGGCGATCGACATCACCGAGACCTCAGCTCACATTCATTTCATCTTTAATCAACACGCCCAGGGACAGATCGAGTACGGCCTCGACCAGAGCTACGGGCACTTGACCGGCAAGGAAGAGAGCTTCGATTTCGCCGATCACACCCAGCCGATCACCACCCTCACCCCGGCCACGACCTACCACTACCGGGTTCACGGCTGGGACAATGATGGGGTCGAAGTGGTCTCCGATGATCTCGAATTCACCACGTTGGGCGATGCAATCGAGGTCGACGCCGCGCCCGCCCCGGCGCTGCCCGACAGCTCGCCAACCCATAATCTGTCGGGCGGGATGCCGGGCTGCGGCTGCCACTCCGGTTCGCGAAACTCTTCGCCCATGAGCCTGGTGCTGGTCCTGGCTGCGGTGCTGCTGACGCTTGGCCGTCGCCGCCGCCTGCGGGCGTGGTTTGGGCGGCTCGGACTGGTCGTGGCGTTGCTGGTCCTGGCGCCAGCCTCCCTGCGCGCCGCGCCCGCCGGAGGAGTGGGTAACGACTGGGTGCGGAGCCATCCGTTTACGCTCATGGGGACGAGCATCCATGCGGATTCCCTGGACGCGGCGGAGTACCTCGCCGCCGGCCTCAACGTGCTCCTCGCCTTTGCGGAAACCACGCCGCAGACGAGTACCGCCGCCGCGGGCGGTCTGCCCTGGCACGTACACATCGCCCCCGCGGATCAGGGGCCAGACGCCTGGGTTCAGAGCCTGGTGACAGGGGCCTCGGCCAACGCGGGGGGCGAGGGGTGGATCCTGCACGACGAGCCCAGCCGCCTCCAGATGCCCGGCATCAACACCACGGCCACCTGGCTCCGCGGTCAGTCCCCGGACACCCTCGTCTACGGAAACCTCTTCCCCTCCTATGCGAGCGCTGTGCAGCTCTATGGCGACGCCTCCAACCCGGGCTACTCCTGGCCGGCCTACCTGGACGACTTCATCTCCATCGTCGGCCCCGATATTCTGATGTACGACTTCTACCCGTTCGAGACCGACGGCGACACCAAGGGTACTTTCTTCAGCGACCTCATGGTGGCCCGGGCCAAGGCCCTCGGCGCCAACCTGCCCTACTTCACCTTCCTGCAGGCCTGGGCCAACGCCAGCGTGGACATGCGAATGCCGAGCGAGTCCGACCTGCGCATGCAGACCTTCTCCCACCTGGCTGCGGGCTACTCGGGCCTTGCCTACTTCATCTACGACTTCCACGTCGGCAGCGGCGGCCTGCTCGACGCGAGCGGGGATCCCTTGCCGCTCTATGCCACCGCGGCGACCCTGAACGCCGAGGTCCTGAACCTGGGCTACTGCCTGCGCTATCTCACCTCCACCGATGTGCGCTTCCTGCCCGGACAGTACCTGATGTACGACGTGGTGCTCACCGACAACCCACTGCCGGACGGGCTCAGCGCCTGGAGCTCCGGCGCAGGCGGAGACCCGCATATAGTCGGGGCCGACGTGGACTCCAGCAGCTCGGCCAACCAGGGCGAGGACAAGAGCGGGCTCCTCGGCTTCTTCACCGACGACGAAGGCAAGCACTACTTCCTTCTGGTGAACCTCGCCCACGGCGCCAGCCAGAGCGCCGCGGACGCGACCTTGCCCCTGTGGGTACAGTTCGACAGCAGCGTCAACACCCTCCTCGAGCTCGACCGAGACAGCGGGGAGACCCGCACGATCAACCTCACCGACCATCGCCTGGAGGTGACGCTCCTCGGCGGTAGCGGCCGGCTCTACAAGTATGACGACGGACCCTTCGCCCCGGACACTGGCCCCGGCCCCGGCCCCGACGCCGGCGTGTTCGACGCGGGTATCTCCGCCGACGGCGGATTGCCCGGGGATGCCAACGTCAACGCCCAGGTCGACGCCGGCTCGGGCATGGATGACGTGGACGGCAGCGGGTGCGGGTGCCACCACTCCGGCGCGGGCTCGGGTAGCTCGCCGCTCCCGCTCGGATCCGCCCTGCCGATCTTCCTGGCGCTGCTCTGGCTCGTCCGCCGCCCCGGCGACCCTTGCCACACCGAGTGACACAGAAGACAGCGGCAGCGGTGAAGATGTGGCAAGAATGGACTCGATGCCCTTCACCCAAGCGATCAGAGTAGTCCTCTGCTTTGCGCTGCTGGGCGCAGTCGACGCCGACGCCGAGCCCGAGCGACCGGCACCACCGGAACTAAGTGCCGACGTGC
>JAUUZB010000337.1 GCA_030590185.1 Deltaproteobacteria bacterium | reverse complement strand
CCGGGCAGCGAGGTCCTGACCAGCGTCGAGATGGCCCAGGCCGAAGCCGAGAAGGTCGGCTACCCCGTCATGCTCAAGGCCTCGGCCGGCGGCGGCGGCAAGGGCATGCGGGCGGTCAACGAGCCGAGCGAGATCGCCAACGCCCTGCGCGGCGCGCAGTCTGAGGCGAGGAACGCCTTTGGCGACGACGCGGTCTACCTCGAGAAGCTGATCGTCGAGCCGCGGCACATCGAAATCCAAATCCTCTCCGGTCCCGACGGTAAGGCGATCTGGCTCGGCGAGCGGGAGTGCTCGCTGCAACGCCGGCACCAGAAGGTCATCGAGGAGACCCCCTCGCCGCTGGTCGACGGGTCGATGCGGCGCAAGATGGGTGAGGTCGCCTGTCGCGCCGCCGAGGCGGTCGACTACGTCGGCGCCGGCACGGTCGAGTTCCTGGCCGACATGGACCGGAACTTCTACTTCCTGGAGATGAACACCCGCCTGCAGGTCGAGCATCCGGTGACCGAGATGTGTTGCGGCATCGACCTGGTCGAGGCGCAGGTGCGGGTCGCCGAGGGGGTGGCGCTGCCCTGGCAGCAGGACGACATCAAACGCCGCGGCCACGCCATCGAGGCGCGGCTCTACGCCGAGGATCCGAGCCAGAACTTCATGCCGAGCCCGGGGTACATCGACGAGCTAGTCCTACCGGATGGCCCCGGAGTGCGGGTCGCCTGCGGCGTGTCGTCGCGCTTCGAGGTGCCGCGTTTCTACGATCCGATGATCGCCAAGGTCGTGGCCTGGGCCGAGGATCGCGACCGCGCCATCCGCCGTCTCGACCGTGCCCTCGGTGAGACCGCGGTCAAGGGGATCACCACCAACACCCAATTCCTGCGCCGCCTGCTCCGTCTCGAGGCCTTCAAGGGCGGGCGTTATCACACCGGCACCATCGCCGAGGCCCAGGCCGCCGAGATGCCGCCGCCGCCGTCGGAGATCCTCGACGTTGCCGCCGCCGCCATGGTGGCCGAGCGCTTCCGTCGCGACACGCGCTCGATGCACCTGAGCACCACCGGGCCCGCCGTCCACAGCGCCTGGCGCACGCCCGGCTGGCGCGCGAGGGGGAACTGATGCAATACGCAGCAATCGTCAACGGTGAAGCCCGCGAGGTCGATGTCATCGAGAGCTCGCCGGATCGGTTTCGCGTCGAGATGAACGGACGTACCTTCGAGGTCGACCTGCGGGCGCTCAACGACACCACCCTGTCGGTGGTCATCGACGAGCAGGCCTACGACATCCAGCTCGAGGCCCACCCCAAGGGCGGCCAGGCCATGCTGGTGCGGGGCGAGATCGTCCAGGTTGAGGTCCTCGACCTGCGCAAGATGCGTCTGCGCGAGGCCCAGGCTGCCTCCGCTGGGCCCGAGGGGCCGGCCATCATCCTCTGTCCGATGCCGGGCAAGATCGTTGCGGTGCTGGTGGAGGAGGGGCAGGAGGTCGCCGAGGGGGACGGCTTGGTGGTCGTCGAGGCGATGAAGATGGAGAACGAGCTCAAGTCGCCCTAGAGCGGGGTGGTCAAGGAAATCACAGCCGAGATCGGCTCCGCGGTTGAGAGTGGTGTGACCCTCTGTGTGGTGGAGTAGGACGGCGCTGCCCCAGAGACCGTTCGATTAAATTTCCCTGTCCCCGAGGCGTCGAATAGTATTAGCGTGGGGTATGGTTTCGCTACCCCCGACTGGAGGTCGCATGCGCAGATTAGTAGTTGCGTCCATGCTCTTGCTCTTCAGCTCCACGGCGCTCGCACTCGAGCCCATACCGGGTGAAGAGCGGTTTGAAGAGTTGCAGAGCCGGCACGCGCAGGAGGAGACCTCCATCAGCGCCAGCGCCGAGTTTGGTCAGATCGGCGAGGATTTTTTCATCTCCTTTAATCCGCGCTTCGATCTCAACCTCGGCCTGTTCGGGCTCGGGTTGCAGATCCCGATCAACCTGCGGGTCATCGATCTGAACCCGAAGACCGACGACAACCTCGATCCCCTGCGCAAGGAAGATTGGGACGAGCCGGCGGAGTTTCTCAAGTTTATCCGCTACGTGCGCTTCGGCAACAAGCGGGACTTCGTCTACGTGCGGGTCGGCGAGCTGATCGCCACCATCGGGCATGGCACGATCATGCACCGCTACGTCAACAACACCGACGTCGACACCTTCCGCACCGGCCTGCAGGTCGATCTCAATACGAACTACGGCGGCATCGAGACGATGATCTCCGACATCGGCTTCTTCGACCCGAACTACGCCGATTCGCGGCTGTTTGGCGTGCGTGGCTACGTCAAGCCGGTCGGCTTCATCGACCCGGAGTCGGTGCTCAACATCTTCCAGATCGGCGCCACCGTGGTGGTCGACGAGAACGCGCCCTACGAGCTGGAAACCGAGACCGTCACCCTGCTCACCCACCCGATGTTCCCGGATGGCATCACCCAACAGCGAGCCGTGCTCGACGACACCGGGAACTTCATCATCTCCGACAAGCGGCCGGCGGTGGTCTTTGGTTTCGACGTCGAGGCTGAGGTCCTCAACAATTGGATGTTCGAGCTCATCCCCTACATGGACATCAACTTCATGCCGGAGGGCGGGGACGCCGGATTTCACCTGGGCTTCAACGCCGCCCTCAAGCTACCCCTGGGCCTCGACTTCACCATCCCCCTACGGGTCGAGTACCGCCACTTTGGCGCCCGTTACAGCCCCACCTACTTCGGCAGCTTGTACGAGCAGGAGCGCCTGGTCTACGGCGATGGTCAGTCCGGGGTGGAGGCCCAACCCAAGCTGCGCGCCATCAACGACACCACCCTCACCGGCGGCCTCAATGGCTGGTACGGCGAGCTGGCCTTCGACGTCGGTGGCTACGTTCAGGTCGGCGCCATCTATGAAGACTTCGAAAACAGCACCGGCGGCATCCTGGCGATGTTCGTGTCGGTGCCAGCCCTCGACTTCCTGCAGGCCAAGGCCTACTACGCGCGTTGGGACATCACCGATGTCGTCGACATCTTCAACCTCGACGAGCGCTCCTTGATGGTGGCGCAGCTACGCATGCAGATCCCGTACGTGCCGATCCTCTACTTCATCGCTCGCTACACCCGGCAGTGGGAGATCAATCCGATCACCGCCAACGTCGAAGCCTCCGAAGACTGGGCGTTTGGTCTCGATTTCACCTACGACTTCTAGCCTAGCCTTGCCGCGAGCCGTTGACCCTCGTTTAGGGTGTCGGGCTCTGATTATCCGGGGCCTGGCCAGGGGACGCGGAGAGCTCGAAGGGTTGTCCACCGACGCTGTAGGTCCGCGGCGGATGGTCGACCCAATTCGTGACACCATCCGGGTAGCGGGTGAGGGCCACGTTCTTGGAGGAGACGGGCTCGCCATAGGCGGTGTCGCCGTAGGGGAGCAGGGCGATCTCGGCGTTGGCGACCGGATCGAAGAGCAGCACACCGTCCATGGTGTTGCTCAGGCCGAGGGTACCGCTCGAAGCGACCTGGACCACCACCGCGGCGTCAAAGTGGTTCGGGAGACCCCCGCCAAAGATGATCAAGCGTTGGTTGTGGCGCAGGATGGTGCCGGTCGGGATGACGTGGCGGACCGGGGCGGTGCCGAGGATGAAGCTCGCCCAGTCGTGGACCTCGAGGCCGGAGAGGTCGAGGGCCACGCCGGAGACGTTGCGGATCTCCACGAACTCATCGTCGCTGACGTTGGCCACGCCGTCGCGGTTGGTGTCCGGGATCGTCGCCCCGCTGCTCGATGACAGGTAGTACATCACCTCTTCGATGATCAGGTCGCAGCCGAAGCGACCGCCCTCTTCCGGATCGAGACAGGTGAACGGGGTGTAGGTGGTCTGGATGGTGTTGCCGGCTGGCACCGCGTCGCAGGGATCACCAAAGCCGTCGAAGTCCGCGTCCGTTTGTTCGAGGTTGAAGGCGTAGGGGCAGTTGTCAAAGGGGTTGGGGTAGGTGTCGCCGTCCGGGTCCCAATCGCAGGCGTCGCCGGCTCCGGAATTGTCGTAGCGGTCACCAAAGGGCACGCCGTAGAGAGCCTCCTCGGCGCTGAGGTCCGCGTCTCGGTTTTGCTGGATATAGAAATTACCGGCGTTCGGCTCGGGGGCGTAGGGGCAGTTGTCCGGCTCGCCGTCATAGAGGTCGCACTCGCTGGTGGCGGAGGCGTCGACCCCCGGGTCGCAGATGCCGTCGTTGTCGTCATCCGGGTCCGTGGCGTTGAGCACGCCGTCGTTATCGCGGTCGTCGTTCGGGCCGTCGAGGTCAACGGCGTCGAACTCGTCCGGGATCTCATCGCCGTCACGGTCGAGGATGAACGACTCGAGGGCGTCGTGGATGCCGTCCCCGTCGACGTCGCTCGGTGAGGCTGGGTCGCCCACTTCGACGAAGTCGGAGTACTCATCGTGATCGCTGTCGAAGTCGTAGGGGTCGGTGCCCAGGGTCAGCTCCTCGTCGTCGGTCAAGCCATCGCCGTCGCTGTCCACCAGGTCGGTGGAGAAGACCCAGTCGGATGCCCCGCGCGGCTCGAGGCGATAGCTGCTGACGAACTCCAACCCGGTGTGCCAGCGCACGTACTGGAGCATGCCGGTGACGCTGTCGATGGTGGCGCCGAGGCCCGGCGGCCCGGCCAGGCTCACGTAGCGGCTGCCGATCTCGAAGCTCCCGGCCCCAGGATCGGCGGGGTCGATGACCCCGAACAGCTCGCCGTCGAGGGCGGTGACCTGTACGTCGGTGAGGGTGACCAACATGCCCTCGTAGCGCTCGGCGGCCAGGGTGTCGTCCTCTGGATCGGTTACCACCCCGGTGCTCGGGTTGGTCTCGATGCGGTCGTTGTTCTTTTCGTCAAAGGGCAGCGGATCGGTGAGCTCGTAAAGGAAGACCTCCTGACTCAGGGGCAACGGCGAGGTTCTCACCGCCGCTTGCCACGCCAGGGCGAGCACGCCACTCTCGCCGGTGAATTCCGTGAACAGCCCGGCGATGTCGACTCGTTCACCGGCCCCCACGCCGCTCGCCGACCCGCCGTTGATCTCGACGCGCAGGCCCCGGTAGCACTGATCGAGCCCGAGCCAGCACTGCGAGTCGCCGGGGTCGGCGACGTAGAAGATTGAGCTGTCGCTGGGGTCGACCAGGGTGACGACGACACCACGCAGGCGCACCGGATCATCGACCACGTCGCCGCGCTTGATGGGTGGGAAGGTTTGATCGGTGACGTTCTGGAGTTGGTTGACCGAGTAGAGCCGCGAGTCCGGGTTGGGTTGGGTCGCGTCGCAGACCGTGACCTCGAAGTCGAGTAGGCAATCAAAGTCGTCGCAGTCGGTCCGTTGGTCGCCGTCGTCGTCGAGGCCGTTGTCGCAGATTTCGTCCGGAGCGGTTTGGCAACGCGGCTCGCTGATGCAGCCCGGGTCAGCACAATCGATCAGGCCATCGTTGTCGTTGTCGAGGTTGTCGTCGCAGAAGTCGTAGGTGCTCGCGACCTCATCTCCGCAGTGGGGGCCGGGTAGGCAATCGTCGTCGGCGCAGTCCACGAAGCCATCGACGTCATCATCCATGCCGTTGTTGCAGACAGCCTCCGGGGTACACAGCGGCAGGGCGGCGCAACCACTGTCCTCGCAGTCGATCGGCCCGTCGCCGTCGTTGTCAAAGCCGTCGCTGCACACCGCCGGG
>JAUUZB010000611.1 GCA_030590185.1 Deltaproteobacteria bacterium | reverse complement strand
CCGAGGCTCATGCCCCCGCCCCGCGGGTGGTTGACCTGCACCAAGGCGCCGCGCCCGTGGATGTCGTCGAACAGCTCCTGCATCGAAGGCCGCGTGCCGTCTTCGCGGGGCGCCCAGTCCGGCGAGCCGCCATTGGCTTGGTCCCAGCGGTCGAGGGGGTAGGCCTGGAAGTGACCGGTGTCGAAGGTGGTCACCTCTGACCCTGGGATGGTGTCGAGCTCCCCTTGCAGACCGAGGTTGGCGATGTGGGGGACGTAGTCGGCGACCACGTCGTGATCCGTCGACGCCCAGAAGTCCAACCCCTCCACGGCCATGGAGAGCACCCGTTCATCGGCCGGGACCGCCGAGTCGGGGGAGTAGACCGAGTGCACGTGGAAGTCGCTCGCGGCCCAATCTCGGCTATCGACCACCCGATGCAGGGCACCGCCGATGCGCGTCGAGCCGCCGGCGGTGACCTCGATCACTTGCTCGACCAGATCGAACTCCGGTCCGCGGCTGACGATGGCGAGATAGCGCCCCGGTGATGCTTCCACCACCTCGTCGCAGGTCCGCAGCAGGAACAGGCGGTGCAGCGGGTCGCCCGGGTCGTAGTTCGTCGCGTCCCCCAGGGCTGGGTGGTTGATGATCTGACGCTCCCCCGCCAGGGTCAGGCGGCAGGGGTGAGGTGCGGGCGCGGTGGCGTCGAGGGTGTTGAAGATGTCGATGTCGAGATCGATCGAGCCGAGGGCCGGGAGCACCAGGTAGGCGGCGGCGGGCGGCGTGAAGGCGATCTCTGCGCTGGGCTCGCGAAAGGGGGCACCGGCCACCGCCGTGTAGTCGCCCGGCGGCACCCGGCCACCAAAACAGCCGGTCGCGTCGGTTTGGAAGACTGCGATGGTCCCGAGCTCGGCGTGGGTGAGCCCGACCCGTACGTCCACCGCCGGGCTGTCGTCCAGGTGGGCGACGCAGCCGCTGACCAATACCAGGTCGCGTTCTAGAAGGTCCCAACCCCATTCCAAGACTTCGCGGGGCTCGGCGGCAACGAGCACGTCGAGCTCAATCGTGCCGCTGCCCCCGGCAGGCAACAGGAAGCTCGGCTCCGACAACAGCCCGAGGGCGCTGTCTACCTCGAATACCAACGCCCCGCCGATCCCCGGGATGAACGCACCCACGGCCTTGGGTGGCCGTTTGTCGTTCACGGCGCGCGGCAGAAATCCGATGGTGTAATCGTCATTGACCAACAGCGCCTGTTCAGTGTCGCCGATGTCGGCGAGGGCGTCGACGATCTGCTCGATATCGAAGGTCTTGGTCAGCAGGGTCGCGAAGCCCGCCCCGGGCAGGAAGGTCTCGTTGGCGCCGCGCACGTCCATGAGCACCGCGAAGGGCACCGGCTGCAAGTGGTCGGTGGTGTTCTCAAAGGTGTACTCGATGGTCAGCCGGGCCTCGTCGGCCGGCAGCCGGTAGCGAATGGTGACGGCGAGGCCGAGGGAAGCGTCCGGGTCCCAGGTCAGCACCCCGCCGCCGCCTTCGATGTAGGAGATCACCTCGGGGTAGATCGCCTCCAGGTTGTAGTAGACGTTGGTCGCGTCTTCGCCGCGCGCTTCGATGATCGCCTCGCCATCCCGGCCCGCGTCGATCACCTCCACCTCATCGATGCGCAAGGTACGCCCCACCGCCAGCGCCGGGATCAGCTCGCCAAAGTGATCGTGGCTGCCAGCCAAGGCGATGTCGACCAGAGACCCACCGTAGGGCCCGAGGGCTAGCTCACGGCCCGCCCGTTGGATGATGAAGGTCGCCTGGTCGTTGCGCAGATAAAAATCGCCGGGCCGACCGACCGCGGTGGCGCCCTCCGGAACGATCTCGTCCCGGTTCTCCTCGGTGACTACACCGGCCCTCGCCGGCCCGAGATCGGTGTCGCCGGTCGGCCCATCGCCCGGGTCCGAGGGGGTGCAGGCGCCGCCGAACGCCACGTAGAGAACGGCTATCGCCGCCAGGATGATCACGCGCATCGCCATCACGCTCCGCTCCGCGCCTCGGTCGGCGCCATCGGAAGGGTTCCTCTTCTTGGTATGCCTGGGATTCTCCAGCTGTCAACGCCTGCGACACCCGATACCTGATGGGCGGACTTTGCGGGCCGGCGGCGAGGGGGTAGGGTGGGCCGCCAGGAGGGTACCTGCATGCGTCAGAGAATCCACCTCGTCCTCTGCGGAGCACTCACGCTCACCGCCTGCGATCGACCGTTTTTGCAATCGACCCTAGACCGGGAGCCACCGACCGATACCGAGAGTTGCGTCATCGATGGGACGGTGGATGACTTCACCGCGGTCGTGCACGACACCTGGGTGACCCTCACCTGGACGACCGAGGCGACGAACGCTGACGGGTTCATCATCGGTCGCCGTGACGTGAGCGAGGGCGCTACCGCGGTATGGGGTGAGATCGCGCAGCTGTCGACCGCGACGTTGTTCTTCAATGACTATGGAGCGGAGCTCAACCACGCCTATGAGTATCGCGGCCGGGCTCATCGGACTCATTTTAGTGACTATTGCGAATCGGCAAATAGTGAGACCGTTTCAGCGATCGGTTACCCATCGCCCCCGGAGGACCTAGAGGCAGCCATCGTCCCAGACGAGACCGGCGCCAAGGTGGTGCGGCTCACCTGGCGGGACGTCAATGACTACGAGGATGGCTACCAGATCGAGCGTTGGTGGGTCGACGGAGAGTTCCCCGTGGTTCACACCACTGCGGCGGACGTGGATCTGTATGATGACGGGCTCGCACAAGCCGGGAGCTACGAGTTCCGGGTGACCGCATTTCGCGGCGCGTTTTTCTCAGCTCCGGCCGTGGTTAACCTCCGGTTGTCGTGCGACCCGTACGTGACCTGGGGGGTGGCGCCGGACGGGTGGACGACCCTGCCGGAGGTGGTGGATCCGGATGGCTGTACCTGGTCGGTACCCGACCCAGCTCCAGCGCAGCAGCCCTACCTCACCGACGACTGCATCCTCGTGGTGCCCGGGATCGCCACCTATGACGATCTCGCTGGCGCGTCCTTTGCCGAGGCGAGTGGTTCGGTGGGCGGTGTCCCTTCCTCGCCTGGGGTGACCGCCACCGCCGATGGCATTGCGGCGCCGTTGGAGGAGGCGGACCTGTTCGATCCCACACCGGGGGATCCGTATTCGATCGATACGAGCTGGACGGTGCGGGATAGCTTGGGGGGGAGCGGCTCGATCTCTGGGACGGTGGAGCTCAGTCTGGGGAGCTTCGATTACGCGGTCGCCCGAGCACCGACCGCCACCCTGGGCGATGATTTCGTTGAGGGCCGGCAGGCCCTGTTGCCGGGATGCGGGAGCTGCAGCGGGCCAAGGGCCGCGATCACCGTCGGCCACGGGTTTTCTTGCTTTCGGGACGCCGACGGGGGGGTCTTCTGTTGGGGCGTCAACGACACGAATCAGATAGGCCTGGGTCGAAACGCCCTGCGCGTCGACGCGACCCCGGTTTGTGGTGCGGGCGGTCTGAACTCCTGCACCGAGAACCTCACCGGCGTCACCACCATAGCGGCGGCCTCATCACTCAAGGTGTTCACCTGCGTGGTGGTGGGTAGCGGCGTGAAGTGTTGGGGCGACAACACCTACGGTACCCTCGGCACCAACGACCAAGAGCACCGTCTCAGCGCAACGGACGTCTGCTCGGCCGCGGATGCGGACGGCTGCACCGCCTGGCTCGCGGGGGTAGCCACGGTCACTAGCGGTGAACGTTTTGTCTGCGCCCTGTCGATCTCTGGCGGTGTCAGCTGTTGGGGCTCCCGGTCCTATGGGGAACTCGGGGATGGCGGTGCGACCAGTGGAGATGAGTTGCTCCCGGTTGCGGTGGTCGACGCGGCCGGGCAGCCGATCACCGGCGTGTTGAGTGTCGATGCCGGCGTTCGTCACGCCTGCGCCGTGGTAGAGGTTGGGGCTAGCACCGGCGTCAAGTGTTGGGGCGACAACGACTACCGCAAGCTCGGCATGGGCGGCACCGCGACCACGGATCAAAACCGGCCGGTGGATGTCTGCGAGACCGGCACCTGGAACGGGTCGGCCTGCGACGACGGCGGCACGCCGAGCCCGCTGTTGGGCGTCTCCGAAGTTTCGGCGGGCGAGTACCACACCTGCGCTTTGATGATCGACCAGTCCGTCCGATGCTGGGGTCGCAACAGT
>JAUUZB010001170.1 GCA_030590185.1 Deltaproteobacteria bacterium | reverse complement strand
GCCTGGCCGCCGGCCTCGGTGCGCTCAACGGCGCGAAGCTCGCTACCTGCGCGGCCGGGGTGGTGGTCACCAAGCTCGGCACCGCCACCGCAACGCCAGCCGAAATCCTCGCCGCGGCTCGGGGCGCCGGGTTGGAGTTGTCGCCGTGGGCCGGGTAGCCACTCTCGCCGAGGTCGCCGTCGCGGTGCAGAATGCCCGGGACCAGGGACTCGCGGTGGTCCTCACCAACGGCGCCTTTGACCTGCTCCACGTCGGCCACGTCCGCTACCTACGAGCGGCGCGGGCGTTGGCGCCCGACGGTCTGCTGGTGGTGGCGGTCAACTCGGACAGCTCGGCTCGAGCCAGCAAGGGGGCGGGGAGGCCGGTCGTGCCTGGGCCGGAGCGGGCCGAGATCGTCGCGGCCCTGGGGATGGTCGATTGGGTGGTGTTGTTCTCGGAGTCGACGGTGAACGGGATCATCGAGACCCTCCGGCCTGGATTTCACGCCAAGGGCACGGATTATACCGAAGATACGGTTCCAGAGCGCGACGCGGTGCTGGCATACGGCGGTGAGGTGCGGATCGTGGGGGATGACAAGGCGCACTCTACCTCGGAGCTAATCGCCCGGCTGGGGCAGGCTCCCGGGTAATTTCGCCATTCCCATGTCCGTATCTGCCGCCGGATCGGGTATACGGTCTGCGGGACGTCACCCCCAATAGCCTGTCCGGCGGGCTCGGGGGCGGCGTGGCCGAAGCGAAGGGATATCTGAGATGACACCACGAACCGGCGTACCGTTGGTCGTCTCGGCGCCGAGCGGCGCGGGCAAGACCACCACCTGCCACAGGGTCCGAGCGATCCTCAGCGCCGTGGAGTTCTCGGTTTCCCACACCACCCGGCCCCGCCGCGGCCGGGAGCAGGATGGGGTTGACTATCACTTCGTCGACGACGCGGCCTTTGACCAGATGATCGACGATGACGCGTTCCTCGAGTGGGCCCACGTCCACAGCCGACGCTACGGCACCGCCCTCGGCCCGGTGGCGGAGAAGCTCGAGCGGGGCATCGACGTCCTGTTCGATATCGACGTCCAGGGCGGTCGACAGATCGCCGATCGCATCGCGGACGCGGTGTTGGTCTTTGTGCTGCCGCCGAGCCTGGCGGTCCTCGAGCAACGGCTGCGCGGGCGTGGCACCGACTCCGAGGAGCAGATCAAAAAGCGCCTCGGGGTCGCCGAGAAAGAAATGGCCGACGCCCAGTTCTACGGCTACTGGATCGTGAATGACAACCTCGACCAGGCGGTGGATGAGTTGCGCTCGATCATCGTGGCGGAGCGCCTCAAGCGGATCGACAGCGCGGCGTTGATTCGTCAGGTAACCGGAGCAAGCCAATGAGCGCCATCTGCCTGTGTGCCCTCTGGATCGTGGCCCAAGCCGAGACACCGGCGGCGGCCCCAGCTGCGCCGGCGGATCCCGCCAGCGCCCCTTCGCCCGCGAACGCGGAGGCTTCGCCACAGGTCCCCGGGGCGGCCAACCCTGACGCTGAGCCCGTGCCGCCCGACCCGGTGGCGCCCGCGGCGTCGGCGCCGGGGGTCGGCGCGACCAACGGGGGATCATCGGCCCCATCGACGGAGGGTCGAGGCCTGTCGCCGCTGGACCCGCCCCCACCCGCGTCGGGCGATGCCCTGGGCGAGCCGCCGAGCCCGCCGCTGACGGTGGATGACCTCGGGACCCCGCCCCCCGGCCCGCGTCGTCCCGGGTTCAGCCGTCGAACCTGGCGGGACCTGTGCAGCAACCCGGCCATGACCCACGACCCGGCCTGCAGCTCCGCTCAGGCGGTGGGCGCCACCGCGGTTAGGCCTCGGGTCCTGCGACCGCGGTCATGGTTGGCGGCGGCCGCCCTCGGGTTCGGGCCGGGCTTCGGCACCGGCTTCTACTACGCCGGTGATCCGGTCCAGGGCACCATCTTCGTCGTTCTGGATGCGGCCCTGTGGGCAGGAATCGCCGGCTGGGTGGTCGCCTTGAACCAGCTCGTGATTCGCAACGACTTCCGTACGGGCAACTCCCTCGCCCTTGGCCAGCGCCCGATGGGGGAATGGGAAGCCAATTATTACGCCTTGAGCTGGGTCGCGGTGCTGACCCTGGTCGCCTCCCACGTCTACCAGGGCATCGGCGGCGCCGTGGCGGCGGGCCGAACCAACCGCACCCTGGCCGGTGTCTCGATCATTCCCCTCGAGGGGGGCGGCAGCGTTCAGCTCGGCCTGGGCTGGTGAGCTTTGGCTCAGTGAAAAAAAGGGGACGGTCCTAAGTTATTAAGTTTTGCCAACGCAACAGTTCGAGTTTGGTGCCCGTCAGGTGCCGTCCGGCCCGCAGATCATGCTCGGTCCATCCTCGTAGGGCGAGGCCCCGCAGGTAGTCCATCCGGACCCGTTGTTGTCATCGCAAACCGTGGCGTCGCCGCTGCAGTCCTCGATGATCGCGCAGCCCCGGACGTCCGGGGCGAGCGTCGACCAGCCGGTGCAGGACCAGTCCAGGCCCGGGTCGCTCGGATCGGAACAGAGTAGAT
>JAUUZB010000784.1 GCA_030590185.1 Deltaproteobacteria bacterium | reverse complement strand
GCGGGGAGGTGGGCGTAAATAACAATTCGTAGCCGGACCGAAACAACGAAGCGCGCACGGTCGCCTCGGCGCCCCGGGCGGTGACGACGGCGCCGAGCCCGGGGAAGATCAGGGCGGCTCCGGCGCCGATGCCGATGGCCGCCGGCAGGGTGGAGATGGTGGCGCCGAGGCCGAAGCGCTCGAGGAAAAACCGATTCAGGGTGGTCTGCACCAGGAAGGTGACCACGCCGAGCACGACGTAGAACGTCGCGAAAAAGCGCAACAGGTCCTCACCCTTGCTGAAGGCTGCCGCCGCCTCGGCCTTGAAGACATAGTCAATGGCGGCGGTGGCCAGGGTGCCGAGCAGGACCAGGGCAGCGAGGTCGCGCAGGTAGCGGGTCTTCTTGAGCACCGCGAGGCCAGAGGGCGGGTCCTCCTCCTCGGGCGCGTCGGCCACACCGGCCGTGGCCGAGCGATCGCGCAGAAACAGCACCAGCACGGCGCAGATGCCGTGGAACGCGGCCAACAGCGGCAGAATGTTATCGACGGTCGTGTAGGCGGCCACGCGCTCGGCCGCGACCCCACCGAGCAAGCCGCCGAGGGTGGCGCCACCGGCGATCCGGCCGAGGTTCTTCTTGGCGGTGCGCGGGTCGAAACGCTCGTTGACCAGGGACCAGAACCCGGAGATCAGGATGGCGCCGAACATCGCCATTTGGAGATACAGGGCAACCGCGGTGATCTTGGTCGAGTAGCGCATGGTCACGTACTCGGCGAGGAACAACAGAGCAGACCCGACAAAGGCGATCGGCACGAGGCGGTGGGGGCCCAAGCGACTCATCGCCCGGGCGGTGAGCAGGACGGTGGCAATCGACAGCACCGAGGAGCCGATCAACATGGTCGGCAGATCGGTGACATCGAAGTTGGCGAGGAAGATGGCGTCCCGGGCCGCTTTGCCCGCCACCTGATTGGCGATCATGGCGCAGGCGCAGGCCGCCGCCACCAATACCGCCCGTCTGTCCGAGCCCTCGCTCATCCTTCGGCCGGCGTCGCCTCCGACGAGTCCTTCTCTTTGGTCATTTTGGCATTCTCCCGGATGATCGCAGCGGCGAGCAAGAGCCAAACAACACCGAGCAGGATGTTGACGATGGCGAATCCCCGCACCGACAGGGAGAAGAAGGTCACGCCCAAAAAGACCAGCAACCCGGAGCCGGCGTCCCCCATGCGCACGAAGAAGGTGTCGACCGCTTGCTTGGCCTTGTACTTCATCTCGGCGGTGGTCGGCAGCCAGAGCATCTGGCGGATGGTATTGTTGAGGGAGTAGTCGGTGGCGTTCTCCACGGTCTTCTCCCAGCGCAACACCGCCAGGACGGGGAACAGGGCGATGAGGCCGGCGCCGCCGATCACGATCACCGGCAGGATCAGGAACGCCACCCGCATGCCGGTATACTTGATGATGCGCGAGACCAGGAAGGCCTGAAGCAAAAAGCCGACCAGGTTCACCCAGGAATAGAAATCACCATAGAACTGGCCGATCCAGGCGCGGCGCTCGAGGCCGTCCAAGACCTCACCTGCGGCGGGGGCCATGTCGGAGACCGCGAAGCCGAGGATGTTCTCGCCATTGGTGTTGACGAAGGTGAAGACCAGGGAGAAGGCGGCGAGCAGGAGTAGATATCGACTCCGGAACACCAGGGCGAAGGCGCCGGTCCGGTCGAGCTCCGCTGACGGAATCGCGGGCGATGGTGTGGTTGTTGGCTCGGGCTCGGGCTCGGGCTTCGGCTCGGGCCCGGGCGTCGCACCCTCACCGCCGGCGCCGCTGCCGCGGCGGTGCACGACTTGGGTGAGCAGGCCGGTCGCCGCCAGGCAGACGGCGCTCACCAGGAGTAGGGAATAGACGGTCATCTTCTCAAACAGCCACCAGGTCGGCGGGTCGAGCAGGAATGCGGTGATCCGCCCACCGAGCCAGGCCCCGACGGCCTGTCCGATAGCGACCATGGCGAAGATCCGCTTACCTTGCTCCGGCGTGTAGATGTCGTTGGCAAAGGCCCAGAACTGCGCCACCACCATCATATTGAACACGCCCACCCACAGGTAGAACGGGATACCGAGGTAGGGGCGCACGCCGGCGCTCTGGCCGAGCCCATAGAAGACCACCAGGCAGGCGACGAAGAATGCAATCGCACCGATGACCAGACGGTTGCGGGTCAGGCGATCGGCAAAGGCGCTATAGACCGGCACGACCAGGAGCATGAGCACCGCGATGGCCGCGGTGGCGTAGGCCTTGTACACGGCGCCGTCCGGATCCTCGAGGATCAGCGCCTCGCGCACCGGCTTGATGATGTAATAGGCGGTCAGGGTCAGGAAGATCTGCAGGGTGAGCAGCAGCGCCGTGATCTCCTCGCCCCCGCGGACCTCGGTGATCACGCCGAGGGCGATCTCGATCAGGGAACGCCGGCCTCTTGGATCTGTCACGCTGAGACACCTCTGGGGTGGAGCATCGGCTCGGCTCTCCCTATCGGGATTCTGCATTGGGGACCAGCCTCACCTGGGAAGCGGACGGTCCCCTTCCTCGAGATCGCGGGCCTGGAAGGCGCTCGCCTTTGGCTGCGAGACCGACACCTTTCCCCCAAGCAGGTCGCGCAGGATCTCCGGCCGACGGGCGGCGACGTCGGTGAACATCTCCACCGCGGCGTGGATGAGCTCACGCTTGGCGACGCAAGATACCTCGACGACGCCGTCGTACCCGAGGCCGGCGGTCAACGCCCGGTGGTAGCATTCGCCGCCGCACAGATGCCGGGCCCAACAGGCACGGCACGGGTGGCGGGCGCTCACCGGAACGGCGAGACCGGCCCGATGTGCGAAGGACGGGATGCCACCGCGCACGTTGCCGACCACCTGGTCCGGCTCGCCGACAAAGTGGTGGCATGCGCAGAGATCCCCGGCCGGTGTGACCCCGAGGGTCGACAGGCCGGCGCCGCACGGATACCAGTTGGCGACCGAGTCCCCGCGGCGGGTGAGGCGGTCCAAGATCGTCACGAAGGGCTCGATGATGATCGCGGTTCCGGCGCAGAGCAGCTCCCGGTACCAGGCGCAGAGCGCCGCGAGGTCGGGGATGGCATCGCGTCCCCCCAGGCCCCCCTCGTCGTAGGCCGGTTGTACCTGAATCTCGTTGAAGCCGAGATCAAATAGGTAGCGATGCAGGGGCAGCAGCGAGCCTGGCTCTGTCGCCACGGCGCGCACCCGCCGGAGCCGATGCTTGGTTCGCTGCATCAGCCGGCGGATGTTGGCGAGGACCATATCGCCGGTGGGTTGGCCGGAGGGGAGTCGTCGATGACGGTCGTGCAGGGTCGGGGGACCGTCGAGGCTGACCACCAGCGAGACCGCCGTTTGATTCGACCATTCAATGACATCATCGGTGAGGAGAATTCCGTTGGTGTAGAGGACGAACTTGATCCGCCGGCCGTGCTCGGCGGCTTGCTGCGTGCCATAGCGGACCGTGTCGTAGACCAAGCGCTCTTGCACCAACGACTCGCCCCCTAAGAAGAGCACGGACAGCGCGTCGCGGGGGCTGCTCTGCGCGATCAGCGCGTCGATCACCTGGCG
>JAUUZB010000679.1 GCA_030590185.1 Deltaproteobacteria bacterium | reverse complement strand
CGTCCGCCAAGCCTCGATCACCACAGTATCCTCGCCCTCAATCCTAAACGGACTCCGGAACGAACGTCGCGGCGCCTGACGCAGCGGCACCTCCGCCACCACCAGGCTGTCGTTGTCGATGCGCAACAAACTCCAGCCCCGATCAGTCTCACGAAAAGCGAGGATGCCGGCACCGTCAGGAGTAAAAATCACCGGCCCGTGGGCGTTGGTGATCGTCTGGAGTTCTCCACTGGCGAGGTCCATGACCAGCAAGTGGTGGCCCCACTCCCCCTCCCGTTCGCAGCGAACCGGGATCACGACGCGGGCGTCGTCCGGGCTGACCGTCAACCATTCGAAGGTGAACCAAAACTCGGTGGTGGTATTCGCGAGGCTGACCTCGATCTCCGGGTCGGCCCAGGGCGCGGAACCGGTGCCCGGCAGACCCTGCTCGAGGGACCAGACCAACAGGCGCGTCTCGCCCAGCCGCGAGAAGCGTAGCGATTGGCTCACGGCCAGCAGCCGATCACTGCGGCTCGCCCAACGCGCCTCCACGAACCGACCCTCGACCGCGAGCCGGCTGATCGCACCGTTGGTGGTGTCAAAGACGTGCTGGGGCCATCCAAGGGTGGTCCAGTCAAAGGCCGACTCGTCGGCGAAAATCACGTAGCGGCCCGACGGTGAGACCCGGGCGCCACCGTACTCGGCCACGGTGTCGTAACGCGCGGTCTCGCGCAGGGTTCGCCGGTCGAGGAGGATCAAATGTTGGCGGCCGTGGTGACGGCCTAGCAGTAGGACCTGGTCACCCACCAACACCAGCCGCGGGTCGCCGTAGCCGGTGAGATCCAACACCCGGCGGGCTTCGGATGCCCCGGACGCTGTGGCAAAAAGACCCACTGAGGTGGGCTGGCCGAGGTCGAGCCCGGTGCAGGGCCCGGCCCAACGGCTGCGCAGCTCGAGGGTGGTCCCGGTCCGACCGTCGCGGGTCCTGGGACTGACGCCCTCACAGCGCTCGGGGTTGGTGCGATCGCCCTCGCCGGTACGAGCCAGCACGAGCTGCGACGGTGATGGCCGGGCGTCGAGCCGGACCTCATCGACCTCACCCGCCGATGGGCTAAAGCTCACGCCACAACCCGCGAGGCTGAGGCCGAGGCTGACGAGGAGGGTGATCGCTTTCATGATGGGAGACCCGGGCGGGTACGGGGAGAGAATTAAGCAAGCACCGAGCCAACACTGGATCCTGCCGTAAATGCAGGGGATTGCGATGGCGCGGGGGCGTCGGGAGGTCCCGCGGCACGACACCCAAGTCACTGTTGCGCCGCGGGAAGACACGTGGCGCGCCCTTGCTCGGCAACCGAACCGCCACGCCGCCCGCGGAATCCAAACGGCAACCACGCCGGCCCAGATGAAAGGTGCTCGCCCCGGGCAGTGAACAATGAAGGCCTCCACTGACCGGCGGCCGACTGGGGGGGAGGGCGTCAACCGACGCCAGTCCAACGCCGTCACCACAACCACCGGCCCCCGGGCTTCACGTCCGCGCCGGTTAGCAACGGACGCACGCCGGGCCTACCTCACGCAGATGGGGCAGCTGCCGATGCTGACCCGGGAGGAGGAGGTCCGCCTTGGGGATCTCCGGGAGCGGGGCTACGCCGCAATCTGTCGAGGGGTGGCGGGCGCGCCGCTGTTGCGCTGGCGGCTGAGCGGGCTGGTCGACCTCTTGGCTCAGGCGAATGAGGACGAGGCGAGCCACACACCCAGCGAGGAGGATCCCTCCCTTCGCTCCCTCGCCGCGCGGGCGATCCAGCGTTGCCGGCGGATCGATCGCCTCGTGGCGGGCCCGAGCCTCTCCGCACCAACCGCCGCCGGCCGGCGCGCCGTGGCACGCCTCGAACGAGAGGAGCGGGAGCTCGACGACGCCTTGCAGTGCCTCGACCAACGCCTGGACTTAATCGGTGGGATCGCCGACGAGCTCGAAGGCTTGGCCCGGTCCGTGAGCAGGGCCCGCGAGCAGGGGGATCGCCGACGACTCGCGGCGCTGCGACGGGAGAGCGGCGAGCCCGCGGGTCGACTGCTCGAGCGCGTCGAACGGATCCGCCGCGGCCGAGAGCAGGCTGAGCACGCCAAGCTGGCCTTGGCTGAGGGAAACTTGCGATTGGTGGTCTCGGTGGCGCGCCGCTACGAGGGCCGCGGGCTCTCCTTCCTCGATCTGGTGCAGGAGGGAAACATCGGCCTGTTGCGGGCGGTGGAGAAGTTCGATCCCGGGCGGGGGTTTCGCTTCTCGACCTACGCGGTCTGGTGGATCCGGCAGGCGATCACCCGGGCCCTGGCGGACCAGTCGCGCCTGATCCGGTTGCCGGTACACGCGACCGAGAAGTTGACCGCTGCCCTGCGGATGCGTCGCTACCTCGCCCAGCGTTTACACCGCGACCCCTCGGCCGAAGAGGTGACCGAGCGCCTGCCGTTCACCCGTGAGACCATCGAGCTGCTCGAGCGATCCAACTACGCGCCCCTGTCCCTCGACAAGCCGCTCTTCGACGATGGCGCTGGCGTCCTCGGTGAGATCGTCCCGGACCGCACGGCGGTCTCGCCGCTGGAAGCGACCCGCCGCGCGGTGATGGCCGAGCGCACCCGCGGCGCCCACGACGTTCTCACCCCGCGGGAACGGGCGGTCATCGAGATGCGCTTCGGATTGACTGGCAATGAGCGGACCCTCGCAGAGATCGGCGAGGACTTTGACGTCACCCGTGAGCGGGTGCGGCAGATCGAAGCCGCGGCCCTGACCAAGCTGCGCCACAGCATGGCGGCGGGGGATCTCCGAGATCTGCTCGAGGCCTCCTGAGGCGCTGGTCGTCGTCACTCGCTTGACCTGACCAGCCCCCCCGGGGAACAACCCTCAGGCCAAGGAGTTTCCCCAATGTTCAAAGGCCACCCCAAGGGTCTCTACGTCCTCTTCTTCACCGAGATGTGGGAGCGCTTCAGCTTCTACTCGATGCTGGCGCTGTTCGTGCTCTACATGACCGCCAGCCCCGAAGATGGTGGCCTCGGGTGGTCCTCGACCAAGGCGACCAATCACTACGGCATGTACCTGGCCCTGGTCTATTTCACGCCCTTCTTCGGCGGGCTGCTCGCGGACCGGTTGATCGGTTACGTGCGCGCCATCATGATCGGGTCGGTCTTCTTTTGTATCGGCCACCTGTTGCTGGCGGTCGAGCACCCGGTGGCCTTCTACGCTGCCCTCGGGGCGTTGATCATCGGTAACGGCCTGTTCAAGCCAAACATTTCGACCATGGTGGGGGCGCTCTACCCCAAGGACAGCCCCCTGCGCGATTCCGCTTTCAATATTTTTTACATGGGCATCAACATTGGCGCTGCTTCGGCGGCGCTGGTGGCGGGGAACCTGGCCAAGCACTTTGGTTGGCACTGGGGTTTTGGCGCCGCCGCGGTCGGCATGTTCATCTCCCTGATCGTGTTTGCCTTCACCAAGAAGCACGTCGCCCACGTCGACAAGCCGCTCAAGGAGCGCGCCGAAGAGGATGAAGAGGATGCGCCCCCGGACGTGCGCCGGCGCCGGGTCATGGCGTTGTTCGTGATCTACGGCATCGTGGTGCTCTTCTGGATGGCCTTCCACCAAAATGGCAGCACCCTGAATTTCTGGGCCCGGGACAACACCTGGTGGTTCTCGATGAACGAAACCGACCCGCCCCACGCTTCGCTCACCCAGTTCTTCAATCCCTTCTTCGTCATCCTGTTCACCTTCATGATCGTGCCGTTTTGGGCCCTGCTGCGCCGGCGCGGCAAGGAGCCCTCGACGCCGGGCAAGATCGGCATCGGCATGCTGCTCACCGCCACCGCCTTTGGCATCATGGGGATCGCCGGTCTCAGCGGTGGCGACGACGGCAAAGTTTGGGTTGCTTGGCTGATCAGCGGCTACGCGGTGGTTACCCT
>JAUUZB010000316.1 GCA_030590185.1 Deltaproteobacteria bacterium | reverse complement strand
GGTTATCGAGGGCTCCGGTGGCACCCTCGAACTCAGCCCCCAGGTCTCGGCCCTCGGTCACCAGCTGCAGCATCCGCCACACGCCGTCAACTCGGGCGGCGAGGACCGTGCGCATCAGCTCATTGTCGAGCAACTCATTAATGCGGCTGACGCTCTTTTTGATCGAGGGAGACATGGTTGTTCCTCGAATTATCGCCGCAGGACATCCGTTTCTCCAATTTTTGGCAGGACCGCCGATCGGCGGCTCTGGGTTGCCAACTCGCGCTGCGGCGGCTTACAATTGAGGGGTACGCGAGAGGGGAGCCGATGTTGCCGCGTATTACGAAATCGGCGCAGAAATACCTCGAGGAAAAACTGCGCGAAGCCGGGGTGGAACCGGGACAGGCGGTGCGGCTGAGCAGCGGCGTCGAGCGCTGGCGCATCGGTCTGGATGAGAAACGCCCAAACGACATGACCTATGAGTCGGACGGCAAGGTGTTGCTGGTCGTCGACCGGGAGTTGGTGGACAAGCTGACCAACAAGACCCTCGACGTGCTCAAGGGGGAAGGCGGGCCCGCCCTGGCGGTGATCTCCTAGGGCGTTCATTTATTTTCGTTTTGTTCGGCCGCCTCGAGTCGGTCATTATAGTGGGGATCGAGGATCCCATGGAGGACCGCCTGCCGACCGAACGCCCGCTCGTGCGTGTCACTCGCTCACCCGGCGTGGCGATGCGGCCCGTTGAGGTCAACGGCCGGTGAACATCGCGCCGCCCCTTGGGCTCGCCCTGCTGTTGCTGCCGGGACTCGCCGCCGCCTACCCGATCCCGCGCAGTGGCGCCGAGGTTGCGGTTGGCTGGAAATCGCCCGTGTTGGAGCTCGGCACCTGGGAGCGAGATGGTCTGAACCTGCGCCACGTCCCGGGCGAGCACCGGCGCAGCTTCATCATCTCGTCAACCCCAACCCGCGGTTTCGTCCGCCTTCGCCTCCACGGCGCCGGGAGCGCGGACGTCGCCGCCGCCATCATGTTTCGTACCCGAGTCGTCGCGGCGTCACCGTTAGAGCTCGAGGGTTACGGCTTGGCGGTCAGCACCAACAAACGCACCCTCGCCTTCTACCGCTGGGATCGAGGCGGCCGGCAAAACCCAGGCGCCAGCGTCGAGCTCCCATCCCTCGCCGACCACGAGGAGCTCGAGGTCCTGCTCTGGATCGCAGGGCCGAACTTCTCGGCGACGGTGGTCGATGGTTTCAGTAAGGACCCGATCGGCAGCCTGAGCTGGTCCGATCCGAGCTACCCGCAGGGGCAACTCGGACTCTTCGCCTACGAGCGCACCGGTCCCGGGGTCGGCCTGGAGCTCTGGACCCAGACAGAGATCGCGCGCACCGGCGGCACCCCAACCGAAATAGCGAAGCGCTGGTTGGTGATCCTGTCTCCGGATCAGGTCCTCGACATACCCCACGCTCTGTTGCCGCTCTACCGGCGCGGTGACATGCCGAGCGCCGACGGCGTGGTGCTAATCACCGACGAACGCGGCCTCTACTTATTGCGCGAGCACGGCATCGAGCCCGAACGAATCCAGCCCGGCTTGCCCTTCGCCGTGGGTCGGGCCCCGAACGCCAGTGGTGTCCCTCACCGGGAGCTCCTCGACCCGGCGGGGGTTGAAGCGGCCCTGCGGACCCTGCACCAACGTTTTCCCCGGCGAACCCGAATGTTCGAAGTCGGACGTAGCGCCGAGGGTCGACCGATCTTGGGCCTGCGGGTGGCCAACGATCCCGAGGACCGCGCCCGTCCCGCGATCCTGCTCACCGCGGCGATCCATGCCAACGAAGCCAGCACCCCGTCCTACGTGCTCGACGCCGCACGCCATCTGCTCGAGAACCGTCGCGAGCAGCCGCTGCGCAAGTGGCTCAACACCATGGCGTTGGTGGTGGTGCCCATGGTCAACCCCGACGGCAGCCACGCCTTCTGGCACCTGGACGCGACCGTCGGCCGCAAGAATCGGCGCGAGGTGGTCCCGGACCTGCGCAATCCGGGCGTCGACCTCAACCGCAATTATCCGTTCGAGTGGGGAGGCCCGGCCACCCGTCACAACAGTGACGATCCGAGCAGCAACTTCTTCCACGGACCGGCCCCCGGCTCGGAACCGGAGGTCCAGGCGCTGATGGCGCTCGCCTGGCAGGAGCGGTTCGTCGCCATGATTTCGTTCCACAGCGCCGCCACCCGGTTGATCGTGCCCTACACCATCGCCGGGGTTCAGAACCCGGAGCCGTCCAACCCCTGGCTGATGGCGGAGGAGATGATCGCGCTCCTCCCACATGGCTTCGGTCGCCGTCGCTACCAAGCCGTCGGTGGGCTCTATCCGGTGCGGGGGGTCGAGAAGGATTGGTTCCTCCACACCTTTGGGACCATGGCCTTCCTGGTCGAGGTGCCCTTCCGGCGACCGCGGGCCAAGCGCCTGGAGGAGGGGATCACCCACACCCGCCCGGCCTGGCTCTATCTATTCGAGCGTTGGCAGCGCGGCCCCTCCCTGGCCGTGCGCGCCGTGGGTAGAACGAGCCACGAGCCCCTCGAGGCGGTGGTCAGTCTCGAAGAGATCGAGCTGCGGGCTGGGGAGCGTTGGACGACCAGCGCCAGGACGGGCTGGTTCCATCACTATCTACCGGCCGAGGGCACGTACACGATCCTGCTCGACCGCAGCGGGCAGCGGGTTACCCGGCGGGTGGAGGTTGGTAGTGGCGTCACCCGGGTGGTGGTCGCCTTCGACGAGCTGCGCGTCGCCGAGGACCTGTCGGGTAGCGACGAGGCTGGGCAGATGGCGCAGTAGGATCGTCCGTGGGCCTATGCCCACTGGACCTCGTGAAGGTATTGCCATGGTTGTCCCACCTACCTGGGTTGGCATTTTGCGTACCACGTGACGCTCAATTTGCGCACCTGTGGACTTTCAATTTGTGAGTCTTGGTGGGGGTCTCGTGAGGGTTGACAGCGGACCATCCCTGAATAGTTTACGTCTCTTTTCGTCAGAAGCTGTTTCAAACCAAGACACCCGACCAGCTCGGTCGCATTCGCTGGAGAAATCATGAAGACCTCACCCCGACTCGGGTTCCTGCTCTCCTCCACGTTTGCGCTCACGCTCGGCTTTGGCTGCGGCGACGGAGGCGGAACCGGGGGTGACGGGGGCGACGGCGGCGGCGGAATCGGCGGGGGTGGGGGCAGCGGTGACTGCGCCGCGACCCTTGCGGATCTCAGCGGACTAACCCCCACCACCCACAGCGGCGCCATCGACACCGACACGGCCTGGGCGGCCGCTGACAGCCCGCACCTGATCGAAGCGGCTGTTTTGGTCAGGAACGCGACGCTCACCATCGAGCCATGCGCGGTGGTGCTGCTCGACGCCGATGTCCGCCTGTCCGCGGAGGCCGGCGGCACCATCGTGGCCGCCGGGACCGCGGACGCACCGATCCTCTTTGCCGGCAACGCCGTCGGCCGTTGGGATTTCCTGGGCGTCGACGAGGCCGGCGCCCTTACCCTGGCCCACGTCACGATCAGCGGCGGTGGCGCTGACCTCGGTACCTACGACGGCGCCACCATCGTCGTCGACGGCCCGACCGATCGACCATACGTGCAAAACCTCGAGGTCCAGAACGTGACCATCACCGACTCGGCCGGCTACGGTGTGTTGATGGGGCGCCATGCCGCTTTTGTTACCGGCTCGACAAATCTCGTGATCAGCGGTGCGGGTGCCGATGACGCGTCCCACCCGAGCCCGCTGCGCATCGACGCCCAGGCCCTCGGCAGCGTCCCGGACGGCAGCTACACGGGCAACGCCATCGACCGCATCGAGGTCGATCCGTTTGTGGACATTGAAGAGGACGCCACCATTTCCGACCATGGCGTGCCCTACTGGATCAGCAACTTCACCGAACTGCACGTCGCGCGACCCTTCGGCGACACCGGGGCGGTGCCGCTGCTCACCATCGAGGCTGGCGTGACCCTCGCCTTCGAGCCCGGCACCAACGCTGGATTCCAAATCGGTGGCACCTCCAACCCGCCGCAGCCGGGCTCCCTGGCGATCAACGGAACGGTCGCCGCCGGGGTCACGCTCACGTCCGCCGCCGCGAGTCCGGTCGCCGGAGACTGGCCTGGTTTGGTCTTCGCGACTGGGGCGGGGGCCGCCGGGACCACGCAGGAGGTCAGCTACACCACCATCGAGTATGCCGGCGCCGATAATTCGGCGACGGGCGGAATTCTCTGCTTCTCCGAGGACAGCGTCGGCAACACCCTGGACGAGGTAGGTGCCATGGTCATTTCCGATTGGGCGCCAGCCGTGTCGTTCCTGCACAGCTCCGTTCTGCAGCACAGCCTCGGCTGGGGGGTGGTTCGCGGCTGGGATACGTCCCAGGGCGGCGACGTCGATTTCGCCACGACCAATACGTTCCTCGACCTCGTCGCATGTGAGCAGAACGAGATCAGGGACGTCTGCCCGGGTGCAGGCACGGCGGTCGTTTATGATTGTGCCGGGACCATCTGACGAGAACCTGATCCGATCGCCCGGCTAGCGACGTGCGCACCTGGGAGGACAACGACTTTCGGCTGCGCGCCAGCGCCTCCAGCTATTTCGAGATCGGCCGATGCCTCACCGGTAGCTATGCCTGCGGAACCACCAGCATCCCGTTGGCCTGCGGTGACGTGACCGACGACATCGACGGGACGGCGCGGACCTGCTCGGCTGGAGACGGCGCTACTCCTGGCGTGTACGAGATGGATCCCTAGCCAAACGGGCTATCTGGAGTAACACCTTCGCACCGACCCCCCGGGTGCGTAAGAAGCGACCCTGAGACCGCCCGGTCGAAGGACCCCAACCCTAGAGGGTGTTGATGGAAAAGATGATCTCGTGTCCCAGCTGCGGGGGCCAACAGGAAGTTCACAACCCGGGCATCACCCTGGTGGTGTGCGAGTTCTGCTCGACCTCGATCTACTGGGACGAGGCGGCGGTCCTGTGTGCCGGCGAGAAGTCAATCCTCGCCCAGGGCGACACCCGTCTGTTCGATGGCGCCAAGGGCACCCTCCAGGGTCGCTCATTCAAAGTGGTCGGCCACGTCCGCTATGACTACGGCGCCGGGAGCTGGGACGAGTGGTACCTCGAGGCCGAGGGCGGCGAGGCGCTCTGGCTCAGTGAGGACGAGCGCGAGCTATCATTAGAGAAGCCCTTGGAGACCGACCCGGGGGACGTGCCGACGGCCCGCACCCTCTCCACCGGCCACACCCTGAGCATCGACTTTCAAACCTACACGGTGCGCGAGAAGGGGGAGGCACGCTGCGTGGGTAGCTGGGGACAGTTGCCGTTTACCGCCCTGCCGAACGAGACCTACACCTACGCCGACATCGCCGACGCCAGCGGTCAGCGCTTCGGTACTCTAGAGTACGACCGAGTCGGCACACCGCGGGTCTTCCTCGGTGAGCCGCTCCCCCACGACGCCCTGACGGTCGAAGGCTCACCCCCATCCGCCGCTGCCGAGATGGGCGCCGCCGAGCCCGAGACCGGCGCCAGCGTGGGCTGCCCTGATTGTGGCGCGCCCCTCGACAAGCCGACCGGCCGCCAGGTCGACACCCTGGTCTGCGCCTACTGCGGTTCCCAGAACGACCTCACCGGCGCCGAGGCTCGGGCCATGGGCAAGAACCCGAGCGACTTTGATCCAAAGCTCGAGTTTGAGATCGCCCAACGCGGCACCTTTGACGGCGCGGAGTATGAGGTCATCGGCCGTTTTCTGATGGTCGACGACGAGGGCTACGAGGCCCGCCAGTATCTGCTCTGGAACCCCGACCGCGACTACCTCTACCTCGAAGGGGAGGAGGGCGAGTTCGTCC
>JAUUZB010000922.1 GCA_030590185.1 Deltaproteobacteria bacterium | reverse complement strand
GTTGGCCAGGCCATGCGTGACGGGATCCTGGCGCGATTCGAGGAGCAAGGCGCGGCGGGCGGCGTGCGCAACCGTCGGCTCGATCTGGTGGTGCTCGAGGACGGCGCCGACGAGACGCGGGCGGTCGCCAACGTGGAGAAGCTGATCAACGACGAGCGGGTTTTTGGTCTGATCGGTAACGTTGGGACCTTCACCAGCAAGTCGATCACGGATCTCTCAGGGGAGGCATTCCTGTTCGCACCCTACAGCGGGGCGGAGTCCCTGCGGGTACCCCAGAGCCGTTACGTGTTCACCTTTCGCCCGAGCCTCGCCGAGGAGACCGCGGCGTTGATCATGCACCTGGTCAACAGACGGGACGTCAAGCCGAGCAAGATCGCCGTGATGACCGAGGAGGGGGCGCTCGGCGAGCTTCAGCTCGACGCGGTGATGAAGACCCTCGACCAATACGGGGTGCCGCGGGACAAGGTGATCCGGGTGACCTACGCTCGGCACAGCAAGCAGGTTGGGCTGGCCGCCTCGACCATCGTGCGGTCGCGTGCCGCGGTGAAGGCGCTGGTGGTGATGGCGCCGTACGGCCCGGGGGCGAAACTGGTGCGCCTGTTGCGCGAGAAGCGGGTCGAGGTGCCGATCGCCTTTATCTCCACCGTCGGCAGCTGGGCCCTGGCGGAGGAGCTCAGGGCATTGGAGCACGAGCGTTTCATGCAGAACGTTTTTGTCAGCCAGGTGGTCCCGCCCTTCTATGAGGACGAGCCCGGGGCGGAGCGCTATCGGGCGGCGCTGGAGAAGTACGTGCCCGGCAGCGAGCCAGGTTTCGTCTCCTTTGAGGGGTATCTAGCGGCGAGCCTGTTCATCGGTGGCCTTGAGAATCTGCAGGGCGGCCTGACGGTCGGCACGCTCATGCGCAGCTTCGAGTCGCTGTCGAGCGTGGATCTCGGCGTTGGCCACAAGGTTGGGTTTGACCCGGACTCCCATCAGGCCTCCCGCAAGGTTTGGATCACCAAGCTCACCAAGCTCGGCGGTTTCGAAGTCCAATAGCCGGTTCAGCGGTCCCGGGTGTTGTCCAGGCTCATCCGGCAACGCTCCACCACGCCGGGGCAGACGGTGGCCGCGGAGAGCTGGAACGGCGTGTCGGTGCCGTCGCCGATCAGCCGGGCTAGGATGGTGACCTCCTGACCGAGCAGGGCTTCGAAGGTCTCGTCCCGGGTGGGGATGTGGATCAGCGGCAGGGGCGTACCATCGGCGAGTCGCAGCTCGCCGCTGTGCCAGTAGGTCGTGTCCGGATCATCCCGGAGGGAGACCAACGTACCGATGGCGTGGCACCAGCGCCAGCGGCCGAGGCGGGCGCGCAGCTCCTCTAGGGTGCGGACCTGGGGCGGCGCCGGAAGCTCGGTGGGGAGCGGATCGTAGGGGCTCTCACCGGGGGCCAACTCCATGCTCTCGACCTCGAAGTGGGTGCCCCCGACGCTTTGGACCATGGGCGAGTTCCAGTAGGGCCGACCCCGCACCGTGACCCGCCTGTCGACGTACTGCAGCTGGGAGCGGATCGGCCGGTAGGAAACGATCCAGCTCTCGCCGTCGTCGAGCTCGAGGCTGCCGCCCTGCAGGCGCTTGCTCCCGGCCACCGGGGAGACCACATAGAGGGCCTCGAATTCGACCGGCTCGCCGTAGGTCGGCGCATAGGGGTCGGCCTCCGGCGCCGCCGGGGTGGTCTCGGAGTCCGGGGCGAGGGCCGCGGGCGGCGCTGATGGTTGCTTGGGCATGGGCTCCGCTGTCTGGGTGGCGCGGGTCGGCGCCTCGCAGGCGCCTAATGGAAAGAGCAGCAACAGGGAAAAGGCTCGCGTCGATCGCATCGCTGCCATCCTATCATCTCAACGGGGGAGGAGGTGGGTGAGGTCCGGTGGGATCTGCCAGCGGTCCGGGTCGCGACGCAGCTCGTCTTCGACCTTCCAGCGTTTGTGCATCCAGAGCCACTGCTCTGGGGATTCGCGGATGTAGCCCTCGAGGATGCGGTTCATGCGCTCGGTGTTGTGGCGCACGTTCGCCTCCACATCTTCGTGGGGCGTCTCCAGGGTCATGGCTGGCGCGATCCGGACGTGGTGGCGGCCGGTGAAACCGAGGCGGCGGATCACCGCCGGGAAGAGTGGCGCTCCGGTCTCCAGGGCGAACCGCACCGGCGCCTTGGTGGTTGAGGCCAGGCGGCCAAAGAAGGTGGTCACGATGCCGCGGTGGGGCGGGAAGTGTTGGTCCGCCACCATGGTGAGGATCTTGTTCTCCGCCACCGCCCGCAGGCATGCCTCGCGGCCATGCTTGGCCGGGAGCAGCTCGAGCCCGGTCTTCTCCCGTACGTGTTGGACGAAGTCGCGGGCCGACTTCCAGCCGATCCTCCGCACCACCACCGCGAGCGGTACGCCGCGCGCCGCCTGGCTTCAACCACCAAGGCGCCGGTGCGTTTCGCCCTGGAGACCGGGGCGCCACTCTTCCCGGCGGTGATCCGCCGCCTCGGTTTCACCGGCCGCCACCACGTCCGGATCGCACCGGCCATGACCCTAGAGACGCCCCACGAAGATTTGGAGGCGAACGTGCGCCACAACACCGAGCGCATGAACCGCATCCTGGAGGGCTACATCCGCGAGTCCCCGGAGCAGTGGCTCTGGATGCACAAACGCTGGAAGGTCGAAGCGGAGCTGCGCCGCGATCCGGACCGCTGGCAGGTGCCGGCGGACCTCACCCACCTCCTCCCCCGCTGAGATGATAGGATGACAGCGATGCGATCGACGCGAACCTTTGCCCTGTTGCTGCTCTTCCCCCTCGGCGCCTGCGAGTCGCCGACCCGCGCCAACCAAGCCCCGGAACCCATGCCCAAGCAACGATCAGCGCCGCCCGCGGCCCTCTCCCCGGACTCCGCCTCCGACACCACCCCAGTGGAGCCGGAGGCCGACCCCGATGCGCCGACCTACGGCGATCCGGTCGAGCTCGAGGCCCTCTATGTGGTCTCCCCGGTGGCCGGGAGCAAGCGATTGCAAGCCGGCAGCCTCGAGCTCGACGACGGCGAGAGCTGGATCGTTTCTTACCGGCCGACCCGTTCCCACCTGCAGTACGTCGACAAGCGGGTCGCGGTGCGGGGTCGACCCTACTGGAACTCGCCCATGGTCCAGAGCGTCGGGGGCACCCACTTCGAGG
>JAUUZB010000449.1 GCA_030590185.1 Deltaproteobacteria bacterium | reverse complement strand
GGAACGATCCCCTCAACATCTGCACCGGCGACCTCGATGGCGACGGCGTGGCTGAGATCGTCCTGGCTCGAGATTACAGCGTGACGGTGTTCGATACCGCCCTCAACGGCGTCGAGCAGACGCTGAGCGACTCGGTGTTCGCTGCGGCCGTCGAGCCGACGACCGCCGGGCGCACCAACGTCCTCGTCTCCGTCCGAGACAGCGACTACGCCACCTATCTCCTCGCCATCGATCCCTGGACCGGCAAGGAGGTCTGGCGAACCCCTCCCCTGATTGGCGCGCCACAGGCCAACAGCATCCACGCCCACGATCTCGACGGCGATGGTGTCCCGGAGCTCATCCTCGGTACGGCGGGGGCGATGTACCTGACGCGCTGAGGGACCTCGAAGCAGCCGCGAAAGGCGACGCTACCTCCCCCCACAGGTGAGCCCTACCCCCTTGCCATCCGCAGACGCAGCCCGCACAATCGCGCCGGGTGAAAGGATAACCGTTCACCGGGAGGCCCCCATGTCATCTTCGTGGCTCAAGGCGACCGAAGCCCGCAGCGCCCTACTCGACCTCGCGCGTCAGGAGATCGCTGGCCAATCCGGAAACAACACCCTGGTCTCGCGGACCGAGCAGAAGAACCTCTCCCCCGGGTTGCAGCGGGCGGCGGATTTCGCCCGCCAGGCAGGTGGCCCCGGCACACGCATCACGGTGGAGGACATCTTCGAATCCTATTCCTCCTATGTCGACAAGGTCCTCGGCGCGGTGAACACCAAGGGCAAGAAGTGGTTGTCCAAAAAAGAGATCACCGCCATCTATGATCAGGAGCTGGAGGGACGTTTTTGGGAAGTCCGCGCCAAGCTCCTCGCGCCACGGGAGCTCGCGCCCGCCGAGCTACGAACCCGCGCCGCCGATTTCGTCAAGGCCAACCTCGAGCCGACGGTGGGCGGCGATACGGGCAAACCCTTCCCCAACGTCGCCTCTGGCCGCGACGGCCTCTCCTCCGTTCTGCTCGGCGACGACGCGGCGGTGACCATCGCGACGATGACCAATCTCTGGCCCCGGGACGACGTTCCGGTGCTCGACTTCAATCCCAACACCGACGCCATCCTGGCGGTGAAGACCTCCGGCCGGGAGGAGTCGATCTTCGTCAGCGTGGTCGACCGTAAGAGCGGTGAGGTTGGTGCCCCCATCGAGCTGGACATGTCGAGCCTGCACACCTTCATCAGTGAGGCTGAGTTCGAGAGCCTGCTTGGCCCCGTGTCCGATTATGGAACAGACCGCTACCGATCCTATTTCCTCGACATGCCCAAGGTCTACGATCGCCTGCTCGGGGACGGCGCTCCCCTCGACATTGGCAATCCCTATGTCGATTTCCCTGCCGACGCCGCCGACGCCATCCGCGCTACAGCGGATGCGGTGCTCGCAGATCTCGGGATCACCGGAGCCGAGGTCGACCTGCCGCCGGCGGTCATCGCCCACATGGAGACCCTGCCGGGCAACAGCGTCGGCTTCGAGGCCGCCCTGCGGGCCGCGATCGATAGCTTCCTCACCGACTTTGACGACGCCGAGAGCCCCATGGCCCTGACCCTCGAAGAAGCTATCTACGGCCCCAACGGCGGTGGCAGCTGGCCCCCCAACGCCAACGACATCGAGATCGCCCGCGCCGATCTGCTCAGTCACATCAACCGCCCGAGCACAAAGGTGCGACTGCTCTGCCTCGGCGAATCGCCAGAGGGTGGCGAGTCCGCCGCCAACAACTGGATCGTTTCGCTCTATATCGATTCCCTATCGGACCACGGCCACTGGGCAGTGATCGACCGCGACGGGAGCGAGGCTACCTACAACTACGGATTCAACTAGCCGCGCGAGATGCCCGGGTGTCGGTTGGGTGTGCAGGTTCCCCGTGCCCCAAGAGCCCGTCATCACTCTCCCGATGGCGACGGCCGCACATCGTATTCGATCAAGACCTCGATGTAGTCACTGCGGATCGCACCGTAGCGATAGGCGGGATCTGCCACCAGCCCTGCCCCGGGGGCCTGGCCGCCAAACAGGACCGTTAGATGAGGTGGGCTTCGAAGCGCTCACCAGGCGAGTGCACCGGGGTGTGACGGGTCCAGCCCGTGGCCTCCCATTCCCAGATCGTGTCCACCAGGTTGTTCTGCATGCCACCTGAACCAGCGAGGACGCCGAGCCCGCCAAACACCACGACCCGGCCGCGGGCGCTGTCGTAGGTGATGCCGTCGAAGACCACGTCCGGCGGCGCGGCGGTGGGGGGATCCGCCACCAGGTAGCAGCGCCCCGAGTGGTGACCAGAGCGTCGCCAGCTTCAGCCGGCAAGATGAGCGGCGTGACATCGGTCGCGTCACCCTGGGCCAGGATGCCGTCGAACACCCGGGTCGTCTCGAAGCTGTGCCGGCTGGTGTCGGTGATCGCGCCCGGGGTGAGCAGCAGGTCGACCGGCGCGATGAGCGTGCTCACCGAACCGTCGGGGGCTGTGGGAATCCATTGGCAGGCGCCATCGATGAAACTGACATAGGTGGGGTGCGAGGTGTCTTGCTGCCATCCCGCGCCGGAGGATCTCGACATCATCCATACGGATTGGATGGAGGTATCTTCTTGGTGACGGGGGCTCCCTGCGGGAGTCACGCGGGTTGGTGAACACCACCCGGCAGGCTACCCTCGCTCCATGCACGCACGCGCCAACGATCGCACCTCTCGGATCCCGATTTCCTCGTCACGGTCAGCGCTGGCCCTCGCCCTGGGTCTGGCCCTGGTTGGGCTAGGGCTCCCCGCCTGCGGCGGGGGGGTTGACGGCGGGAGCGGTGGTGATGCGGGCTCGGGGGGTGTCGGCGGCACCGGCGGTACGGGTGGTGTGGGCGGGGACGGCGGCGGCGGGAGCGGTGTTGGCGGCGGCGGTGTCGGCGGCATTGGCGGCGGCACCGGCGGCGGTGGTGTGCCGGATTGGAGCCAGCTCCCGGAGCCCTTCGACCTCACCGCGACCTTCTCCGGGGATCTCTGGGTGGTGCCCGGTGGCGATGACGGTACGGCGGACGGGAGCATCGGATCCCCCTTTGGCAGCATTGGCGCGGCCTTTGATGCGGCCTCCGCCGGCATTCGCGTGCGGCTGGCCACGGGCGTTCACCCGCCCGCCGGGCAGATCACCAACGCCCAGGGCACCGCAACGAGCCCGATCGCCCTGGTCGCCGAGCCCGGGGCGGTGATCGACGCGGGCGGCGCTAGCTCTGGTATCCAGTTCAGCGATCCGCGCTATCTCCTGGTGGACGGTCTCGCGGTCCGCAACACCTCCGGCCACGGCATCAACATCGACGACGGCGGCAGCTACGACACACCGGCGGAGCACCTGGTCCTGCGCAACCTCGAGCTGAGCAACATCGGCACCGGCGGCAACAACGACTGCCTCAAGATGTCCGGGGTCGACCACTTCTTCGTGCTCGACAGCGAGATGCAAGACTGTGACTCCGGTGAGGCGATCGACATGGTCGGGTGTCACGACGGCATCATCCGCGGCAACCACTTCCACGACACGCCGGCCAACGCGGTGCAGACCAAAGGCGGTAGCCGCGACGTCCTGATCTACGCCAACCGTTTCGTCGACGTCGCCGGTCGCGGGGTCAACGCCGGCGGCAGCACCGGGGCTGCCTACTTCCGGCCCCTGGACGCGCCCTACGAGGCGATCCGCACCCAGGTGGTGGCCAACCAATTCGAGCGGGTTGGCACCAACGGCGCCATCCAGGTCGCCTTTGCCGGCTGCGACGGCTGCGTGGTCGCCAACAACACCATGATCGAACCGCACAACTACATCACCGCCCTGTTGCACGAGAACCCCGACCTGCCCCCGACCCGCGACGGGGTCTTCATCAACAATCTGGTGGTGTTCAACAGCGCCGACCTGAGCAGTTGGTCCTTTGTGAACGTTGGCGGTGGTCACGATGCCACGGTTGATACCTTCACCTTTGCCACCAACCTGTGGTTCTCCCTCGACGACCCGTCCTTCTCCTCGGTGCCATGGTCCACCGCGCCCGCCGAGACCGGCGCGGTGATCCAACAGGATCCGGACCTCGTGGATCTCGGAGCCGGCAACTACCACCTGGGCGCGGCCAGCGCCGCGGCTGGGGCGGGCAGCGCGGTGCCCCGCGGGATCCCAGGGGACTACGACGCCAACCCCTATGCCGATCCACCGAGCATCGGCGCCTTCGTGGCGCCCTGAGCGTGGTCGAGTTCCCCGACGTTACTCCCCCTCCCCCTGGGGCATCCGATTTGGAGATCGGCCGGTGGTGTGTGAGATACCGAGAATGCACATACGACCAACTCTGGTTGCCGCCCTCGTAGCCACCGGCTGCGCCGCTCCTCTCGTAGATCCAGCACCAGAGCCGTCGGCCCCTCCACCGCTCGCCCCCAGCTGTGACGTGGGAGCACTCCTCACGCTCCAACCCGAACGGGGAACCCTGATCGAAAAGAGCTTCCTCGAGCCCGGGATCCGAACGATGCGCATGCCGGTGGTTCTCGAGACGATCACCGAGACGTGCACCGCTGCTTCCGAGCAGGACTGCGTCGACGCTCTGTTGTCCAAGATCGGCCATCCGCAGCAGGAGAACTATTGGGTATCCGTCACCTGCGCAGGGGCATCGGTATACAGCTGGGTCGACATCGACGGTCTGAGCAACGAGCGCGCATTCACCGACGAGCTCGGCCTCGCGAGCCTGTTGCACCAGGAACAGGCCTCGGGACACGAGGTCGAGCTGCTCTACTTTCGGCGCCAGCCGATGCGTGGCTCGTGCACCGCAGTCGGAACCCGACTGGACATCGAGGAGGAGACGGTTGTCTGCACAGAGAAAGAGAGCTCCGCTTCCTGCCGAGAACGGGCGGTGGCCGAGACCAGCGAGGCCCGCCCAGGG
>JAUUZB010000945.1 GCA_030590185.1 Deltaproteobacteria bacterium | reverse complement strand
GCCGACCGGGGCAAGCTCTCCATGGATGGGATGCTCGCCGCGATGAGCAAGATCCGCGGGGCAGCCGAGAGCACCTCCCAGATCATCCGCGACATCAACGAGATCTCTTTCCAAACCAACCTCTTGGCACTCAACGCCGCCGTCGAGGCAGCCCGGGCTGGTGAGGCGGGCCGGGGCTTTGCGGTGGTGGCCGAGGAGGTACGCAACCTCGCTCAGCGATCAAAAGAGGCGGCCGGCAAGACCGAGGCCCTGATCAACGAATCGGTGAAGCTCAGCGGCGAAGGAGAACGGATCTCGACGGACGTCGGCACCAATCTCGGCGAGATCGTCTCCTCGGTCGGCCAGGTGACCAACCTGGTCGAGGAGATCGCCGCATCGAGCCAAGAGCAGTCGCGCGGCCTCGATCAACTCAACCAAGCGATGGCGCAGATGGATCAAGTGGTGCAGCACAACGTCACCAACGCCGAGGAATCCTCCAGCGCCGCCGAGGAGCTCGCAAGCACCGTGGGGTCCTTCAGGGTCGAGGGCGACGGCCGCCCCGGCCCGGGCAGACGGTCCGCGTCCACGCCACGACCCGCCGGCAGGCCTGCCGGCGAGCACGAACCGGCCTTTGACGGTGACTATCGCGACTTTTGACGAGGAGATCCCGGCCGCGGAGGGGGGGAGCGGGGCCCGCCTGCGGCAACCTCCGGCTGCCAGCATGCACGGCGCGATCAACATAGATCCGGCGCTCTTCCGCCGTTTCCAGTCATTCGTCTACGAGCACGCCGGCATCCATCTACGCGAGGGCAAAGAGGCATTCATTAGGGCACGGATCAGCCGGCGACTGCGCCTGCTTGGCATCTCCACGCCCCGCAAGTACCTGAGCTATCTCAAACAGGATACCTCCGGCACCGAGGTCGTTCATTTCCTCGACGCCATCTCGACCAACTTCACCGCCTTCTTTCGCGAGCCCGAGCACTTCGAGGTGCTCGACGAATGGCTGCGCAATGGGCTCCAACGAGGGGAACGCCGTTTTCGTTTCTGGTCGGCGGCCTCTTCCTCTGGGGAAGAGCCCTATTCGATCGCCATCACCGCGGCGATGGCGATCGGCGCCGAGCCGGTTGACGTCAAGATCCTGGCCACCGATATCTCGACTCGGGCACTACGGGCGGCTCATCGGGGCGCCTACAGCGAACCAGCGGTGGCGCCGATGAGCCGTTACCAGCGCAGTCACTTCCTGCGACGCGAGACCGCCCCGGACGCCGAGCCGTGGCGGGTGCGAGATGAGATCCGCCGGCTCGTCACCCTGCGGCGCCTCAACCTCTCGGCGCCGCCCTTTCCCTTTGACGGACCGCTGGATGTCGTTTTTTGCCGCAACGTGATGATCTACTTCGACACCCGAGTGCGCCAGGGGCTCCTGCGCGAGATCGAACGCCTGCTCGACGAGGGTGGGCTCCTCTTCATAGGCCACTCTGAGACCCTGACGGGCCTCGGCACCCGCCTTCAGATGATCCGCCCCTCTATTTACCGCAAACCGACTCGTGGGGGGGCGCGGCCGTGAGCCGGACGGGGCAAGCCAAGCAGATCAGAGTTTTGGTGGTCGACGACTCGGCGGTGGTTCGTCAGGTGCTACGGGAGTTGCTGGAGAGTGACCCGGCCATCGCCGCGGTAGAGACAGCCTCTGACGGCCGCACCGCCCTGCGCAAGGCCAAACGCTTCGCGCCGGACGTCATCACCATGGATGTCGAGATGCCGGGACTCGATGGGCTCGCCACCCTCGAGCGCTTCATGAAGGAGAGGCCACGGCCGGTGATCATGCTCAGCGCCTATACCTCGAAGGGAGCGCACCGCACGATTCGCGCCCTCGAGCTCGGCGCCATCGACTTCATCCAGAAGCCGGCGGGCGGCAACTCGAAGACCCTGCCGGCGGTAGGCCACGAGCTCCTGGCCAAGGTCAAGAGCGTGTCACGGTGGAAGGCCCTGGCCAGCGGGTCGAGGAACCCCGCCGCCGAGAGACGTGCCCCACCGGACCCGCGCCGCCGGGCTCAGCCGGCCCTGCGGAGCTCCTCCCCGCAGGCGGTCGTCGCCATCGGCGCCTCTACGGGCGGCACCGAAGCCATCCGCGAGATCCTCATCCGCCTGCCGAGCGGGTTCCCCGGAGCCATCGTCATCACCATCCACATGCCGGCCGGGTACACCAAGGCCTTCGCCGATCGACTCAACGAGCTCTGCGACATCGACGTCAAGGAAGGAGAACACGGCGACCTCCTTCGACCCGGTCGGGCCTTGGTCGCACCTGGTCACAGTCACATGGTGACCCGACGCGACGGCGACCTCCACCACACAGAGCTCAATCGGCAGCCCGAGGTCAACGGCCACCGGCCATCGGTCGATGTTCTGTTCGAGTCCGCGGCGAGAGCGGCTGGTCATCGCTGTGTGGGGGTCATTCTCACCGGCATGGGGCGGGACGGAGCCTCGGGTTTGATGCAGATCAAAGACGCCGGGGGAGTGACCATCGGTCAGGATGAATCATCCTCGGCCGTCTACGGCATGCCCAAGGCCGCGGCGGATGAAGGTGCGGTGATGAGGGTCGGCCATTTGCGCGACCTCGCCGATGAGATCGAGCGGGGCGTGGCCGAGATCACTCAACGCCATCCCGCCTGGTCCCAACGCCCCCCGTTGCCGGTGGGAGAGTCCCGGTAGCGATGCCCCTCGGGCACCGGGGGCTCAAGGCGGATAGAACACCACGACCCCGAAGCTCCCGCCGTACAGCTGATCCGTGGCGGACTGGGCTTGATAGAACGCCCCCGCCTCCGGCTCGAACTCGTGGTGGATCTGGGTGTAGTCAAAACCCGCCCGGACCTCGAGCCAATCGAGAACCTGACATGCTCCGCCGGCACGGATCGAAAAGCCAGTGGTGCTGTTGCTGGGAAAGAACGTCCCCAGGCTACCGATCGAGAAGTTGTGGACGTAGGAGCCACCGCCGAAGATGCTCACCGGGCCAATCATCACCAGGGCCTCGATCCCGCCACGGAGGTAGACGTAGCTCACGCCGGGCGTGCTAATGACCAGCGTGCTGTCCTCTGGGACGCCGAACTCAAAAGTGGTGCCGCCAACGCCAATGACCGCCGCTAGGGTGACCGG
>JAUUZB010001128.1 GCA_030590185.1 Deltaproteobacteria bacterium | reverse complement strand
GATCTGCGATGCGAGCGCCGGCTACGTCGCGGACGGAATTGGCTGCGCCTGCATCGACGGCTACGAGATGCTAGCGGGCATCTGCCTGCCCTACGGTGGCATCGAGGGCCGGGTGTGCGACTTCACGTCGGGGTACTGGTTCGAGGGGGTCACGGTCACCGTCATTCTCGACGATGGCACCGAGCTGACCACGCTGAGCGACGCCGACGGCTATTTCGCCATCGCGGACCTCCCATCCGGCGGCTACTACGTAGAGTTCTCCGGGCCCGACGGCTTCACCAACACGCTGCCGGTGATGGTCGAGGTGGACGCCACGGCCACGGTGGGCGACAGCATCTGTTCGGCGTCCCCTGGGCACCTCAAGGGCGGGGTCTGCGACGAGGACACCGGCGCCTGGCTCGAGGGCGTGAGCGTCACCTTGAACGACGCGGCCAGCTCCTCCACGGTCACCGACGTCAACGGGATCTTCATGTTTTCCAGCCTCCCGCCGGGGAACTACGAGGTCACCATCCACTACCCGGATGGCTCCACCGAGGTTCGGGCGGCGACCGTGCAGCCGAGCCAGATCACCGACATCGGCCCGGCCAACTGTGAGGGGGTCGACCCCTGCCCCGGGACCTCGCCGGTGGCGGACGCCGGACCAGACCAGACCGCGGTGCCGGACCAAACCGTACAGCTCGACGGCTCCGCCTCGAACGATCCCTTCGGCCAGGCCCTAACCTACGACTGGCGGGTGGCCAGCCGGCCCATGGGCAGCGTGGCGGAAGTCTCGGACCCCTTGGTCCAGAACCCAACCCTGCTCGCCGACGTAACCGGGGACTTCATCGTCTGCCTCGTCGTGCTCGACACCGAGGAGTGTCAGTCGCCAGAGGACTGCATGACGATCTCGGTGGCACCTCAGGTGGCGTTCCACATCGAGCTCACCTGGGACGTGGACAACTCCGACGTCGACCTGCACTACAAGCGGCCGGACGGTAATTTTTTCGGCATGTTCGGCGGCGATTGCCACTTTGCGACGCCCACCTGGGACTGGCCGGGGCCCATGGGCGATGGTGACGCGACGAACGACCCGAGACTCGACGTCGACAACATGGCCGGCTTTGGCCCGGAGAACATCAACGCCGATCTGCTCTACGACGACGGCCCGTTCACCATCGGCGTGCACTACTACGGCGGCAACGGCGAGGTCTGCTACGAGATCACCGACCAGGGCATCTGCGATGCCGACCCGGTCTGCACCACCTACACCGACCCGGTCAGCGGCGGCACCGGTTGCATCGGCGTCCCCGCCACCGACGTCACCGCCCGGATCCGCGTCTACGTCGAGAGCGTCTTGACCTTCGAGGCCTTCAGCCCGGCGCCGATGAACTGCGACGATTTCTGGAACGTCGGTGAGATCACGGTCAGCGGCAACGGCACCTCGGTGAGCGTCACCGCCCTCGACACGATCCAGGCCAACGAAGGGCACGGGGTCTGTCCGTAGATCAGCCGGCCGTGAACGAAAAAATCTTCGAGGCCTGCCAGGGGGCGTTACCTGGTTGGCGCGATCGCGTCAGCGGGGATTTTACCTTCGAGGCCCCCAAGGGCTTCTCCTCCTATACCCTGTCGATCCGCGCCATTGGGGAGGCGACCCCGGCGGGGATCTTCTACCGGCGCTTGGCGGGCAAGAAGAACGCGATCCTGAGCTTTGCGGCGGAGAAGGATGTCTTCCTGACCCTGGGGCGAGAGGGAATCGCCGCCCATTGTCTTCACTACGACGAAGAGGCGCGCTTCGAAGAGCTCTTCGACGGCCGGAGCCTGCGCGCCGCTGAGCTCTTCGAGCCCGAGACCCTGCGGAGCATCGCCAACCAGCTCCACCGCCTTCACCAGCTGCGCCCCGCGAGCCTGCCGGCCGAGTCCTTCTTCGAGCTGCTCCACGAAAAGTGGGGTCGCCTCGCGAAGTCCGTCATCGAGGAGCGGCGCAACGAGCTGCCGCCCGACGAGCGCGCCCTGTGCGACGAGCTCACCGAGATCTATAGCGACGGGACGTTTCGAAAGGTCCAGCGTTGCCTGCCCGAGGGTCCGTTGGTGTTCTGTCACAACGACACCTACCACGGGAACATCATGCGCCTCGCCACGGGCGAGATCCGCTTGCTCGACTTCGAGTTCTCCTGCCTCAATCACCCGGCCTACGACTTCTCCAATCTGTTCGCGGAGACGGTCATGGAGCACCAACAACCGCAGGCCCCGTTCTTTCGCATCGTCGAGCCCCGCTATTCCGACACGGATCTCTCCACCCTGATCGGTTTCTACCTCGACAACGAGAAGTTCGATCACCCGGAGGCGCGCGACAAAGAGCACCAGCGACTTCTACGGGCCACCCAGGATACGCTGCTGCTCTCGGACTACACCTACGCCATGGCCGCCCTGACCCTCGCCCTCGCGCCCATCCAAAAAATCCGGTTCATCCCCTACGCCCACCAGCGATTCACCAAGTTCCTCCGCGCGACCGACGCCCAGGCGGGGTAGATATTGTATATAGTAGTGTCAATATAGTAGTGTCAGGCACTACTATATGTCATTTTCCAAGCCGAAGGTGCTATCCTGTAACTGCGTAAAACAACTAGCGTAAATATGGCATATAGTAGTGCCTG
>JAUUZB010000259.1 GCA_030590185.1 Deltaproteobacteria bacterium | reverse complement strand
CAGTAGACTCGGGTCTCGAAGGTGTCCGGCGTCCAGGAAAAACTCTCGGGCGGCGGCAAGGGGCCGGTTTGGACCTGCCCGGTGATCTGCGCGGCGCCGATGTCCATCGCCTCGAACACGGTGTCGCCAAAACGGAACTTCACCTCGAGCACCGAGTTGCCGGGCACGTCAGCGTCCCAGGTGAACGGTCCCCAACGCAACAGGTCGTAGTCCTCGGGGCAGGCCTCCACCAGGATCTTGTAGCGGCCCTCCGGGTTGGTGAAGCTCCGGAAGATGCTGCCGGTGAAATCGGAGTAGGTGTAGGGCTTGGGGCCGATGGGGGCGTGGTGGATACGGACCATGCCGTTGCCGCCAGAGAGGTCGGTGGGATCAAAGGCGCACATGGACCAGCTGTTCTGGTTGACGACCCAGACCTTCTGCTCGAAGCCCATGCCGATGCCGATCGGATCCCGGCAGGGATCGGTGGCGTCGCCCGGGCTGACGTTGGTTCGCACGTCGGTGTACTCGCTGCCGCTCACCGCGTCGAAGCTGACGATCCAGTTGTTGTCGCCGCCCCAGCCGTCGTTGAAATTCGCCCAGATGCGGGAGCTGACCGGATCGCCGGGGATGGCCGGCGGCATGAGCTCGGTGGTGATGCCTCGCCCATACCAGTTGGTCGCGCCCCAAGGGTTGGTGCGACCGTCCGGCAGGGTTCCGGTTTCGGCGGGGAAGATGCTCCACAACGCCGCCTGCAACGCCGCCGAGGGGTCGGGGTCGGAGGAGGTGCCCGGGTCAAAAGCGGCGATCAGGTTGCCGTTGATGTCCCGAGCGGTGGCGTTGAAACGCATGACCACCGGCATGGTGCCCATGGAGGTGGTGTGACTCTGCACGATCCACGGGCGATCCTCGTGGTCGATGGTGATGCCGTAGGAGCTCCCCCACACCGCACCGTTGGTGGCGCGGAAGCGCTTGGAGACCTCGCCGGTTTGGGTGTCGATGCGCTGCAGGTAGCCTTCATTGTAACGCGTGGTCCACAGGTAGCCGTAGCCGTTCGGGTGACTCTCACCGGAGTCGATGACCGCCCCGTAGGGCTGCGCCGTCACCGGCACCCGGCAGGTGCTGTCCACGGTCCAGACGCACAGATCCCCCACCGTGCACTCGGTGGCCGGATCGGTTCGAATGACAGCCCGGTTGCTCTCGTCCCGCGGGGTGAGCGGACACTCCGCGTTCCACGGGATCGGCACGTCGCCGGCGGTGCAATCGTCGGCGTCGCGACAACAGCCGGCGGCGTGGGGACAAACGAATACCCCGCGACCGCGCGGGAATGAGGCGGAGGCCGGCTCCGGGTAGATCTTCCAGAAGTGCCAGGGCGCGGTGTCGTCGCCCACCCACACGTGGCCGTCCCGGTCGACCGCCATGCCGCGGGCCGAAGCGCTGCCGGCGGCGTCCGGGCTGGCGTTGGTGTCGTCGCCCGGGATGCGCAGGGTCCACATGAGGCACTCATCGTCGACCCCGAGGAACTCCGCTCGTTGCGGCAGGTCGGAGCAGCCACCGCCAACGCAGAAATGCTGGGCGCCTAGGGCGGTGACGCATTCGACGTCGGTGACGCAGGTGGTGCTGCAGGTGGGGCCGTTCAAAACCTCGTGGGGCACCTGGCTCGGGTCGAGGCTGACGCAGCCGGAGAGGACCGTGCCCGAGATGTCGATCGACCGACTACCGTCGTGGTCGAAGGAGGTTTCGATCACGCCGTTGCCGTTCATGTCGGCGCACTGGCAGCCGACCAGCCCCGCGTTGCGGGTGTGGTCGCAGATGGTCGCGTTGAAGTAGGCGATCTTGGTGACCGAGCCGTTGAGTCGCGGCTCCACCGTCTCAGTGGTGCAGTCCCCCTGGTAGCCACTGACGGCGCGGTTGGCCACGTAGGCGTTCCCGTCGCCGTCGACCGTGGTCCGTGAGGGCTCGGCGCAGCGGGATCCGGAGGCACCCCAGGGCTGCACGTAAGGCCGGCGGTAGTCGTCGTCACGCCACATGACCGAGACGTAACGACCCACCTCTTGGCCGCGGATGGTGTCCACCCGCGACACGGTGCCCTCGATCTCATTAGCGCCGTAGGCGAAGTCGGTGGCCACCGTCCCGCCGGCGATGGTGATGGCGCCATAACCGTCGCCGTCATCATCCACGGCGATCACCCCGTCGATCACCAGGCAGTCGGGGATGCAGTTGCCCGCCGTCGGAGTCGCGTCCGGTCCCGGGAGGGAGCCACCCCCGCCGCCGGCACCGCCAGCGCCGACCGTCCAGGGCGTCTCCTCGACGCAGAACTCGGGTGGCGCGCAGTTGCCGCAACCGTTGAGCACCCCCTCGTCGATCTGACCGTCGCAGTTGTTGTCCTGCATGTCGCAGGCCTCGGGCACGCCGGGGTTCAGGCTGACGTCGTACTCGCCGCAGCCCGGGTTGCCGCTGGTGCACCCAGCGGCCGGGCAGTCCGGGCCCAGGGGGCAGCAGTCGCAATAGCCGTCCAGGTCTGGATCCATGCAGACCACCCCTGCGTCGCCGGTGACCAGCACGTCGCCGGTCAGCGTGGCGTCGCCGCTCGGGGCATCGCCCCCTCCGGCCGTGTCACCGCCGAGATTCTCGTCCCCGGTGAGCATGACGTCACCGGGCCCGCTGTCGCCACCCACCGAGGGGGCGTCGCCCCAGGTGACACCCCAGTCGTCGAGGAGAATGATCAGGTCGCCCGGGGCCAACCCGCCGGTGCCGCCCCCGCCGCCGGTGCCGCCCCCGCCGCTGTTGGTGTCACCGCCGCCGAGGGTGCTGCACCAGCCCTGTTGGCAAAAGGAGGTAGGCGGGCAGTCGTAGTCGGTGTCGCAGGCCTCGTCGCAAAAGGGACCCAGGCAGAGCTGCGCCGGGTCGAGAAAGGCGGTGCCGCTGCAGCCGGCCAGAGCCAAGATCAGACCGATCCCCAGGGCGACCACCGGTTGGGCTGACACCTGCCTCCTTCGCACCATTAGATTCTCCTCGAACGTCGCGTGGTTCGCCAAGTCTACCCCTATTTACCAGCCGCAGGCACGTTCAACTCGGCGGCTGGCAGTTCCTTGCCGAGTCCATTGAATATAGTATAGGCGCCAGCCCTTGGTTGTCCGCCAGGAAGCGGAACTCTATCTCACAATAGATGCGCTGCTCGAACACGTCCGGCGTCCAGCTGAAGCTCTCGGGCGGCGGCAGCGGGCCGGTTTGGATCTGACCGATGATCTGCGGGGCGCCGATGTCCATCGCTTCGAAGGGCGAGTCCCCGAAGCGGAACTTGACCTCGAGCACCGACTCGCCCGGCACCTCCGCGTCCCACAGGAACCGGCCCCAGCGCAGGAGCTCGTAGTCCTCGGGGCAAGCCCGCACCAGGATCTTGTACCGACCCTCCGGGTTGGTGAAGCTCCGGAAGATGCTGCCGGTAAAGTCCGAGTACGTATAAGGGTGGATGCCGATGGGCGCGACCGCCGACGTTTCCATGCCGCCCCCAGCGGCGAGTGGGCCCCAGGGATCGAAGGCACACATCTGAGAGCTGTTCTGGGCCACCACCCACACCTTCTCCTCGAAGCCCATGCCGATACCGATGGGATCCCGGCAGTCGGTGCCGGGGCTGGCGTTGGTGCGAAAGGCGGTACCCTCGACGCCGGTCTCCGCGTCGAAGGTCAAGATCCAGTTGTTGTCGCCACCCCAGCCGTTGTTGAAGGTCGCCCAGACCCGCGAGGAGACTGGATCGCCAGGGTTCGCCGGCGCCAATAGCTCGGTGGTGATGCCGCGGCCGTACCAGTTGGTGGTGCCCCAGGGGTCGGCCCGGCCATCCGGGAGCACACCGGTGTCGGCGTAGTAGACGCTCCACAGGGGGGCTTGTTCGGCCGCGGTCAAGTCTGGGTCCGCGGGCGTGCCCGGGGTGAAGTTGGACACCAGGGTGTCGGTGCCATCACGCAGGGTGGCGTTGAAGCGGAACACCGTCGGTCTGGTGGCCGGCGTCGAAGCGGAGCTGTTGACCAGCCAAGGGCGGTCCTCGTGATCGATGGAGATGCCGTAGGCGCTGCCCCACACCGATCCATTGGTGGCGCGGAAGACGCGGGAGACCGCGCCGGACTCGGTGTCGATGCGCTGGATTCGGCCACCGCCCGGCTCGGTGGTCCACAGGTAGCCAAAGCCATTGGGGTGGTACTCGCCCGAGTCGATGACCGCGCCGTATGGCCCAATGCTCACGTCGATGCGGCAGCTGTCATCTGCGGTCCAGAAGCACGGGTCCCCCACGGTGCATTCGTTCACCGGGTCGGTGCGAATCACGCTGCGGTTGCTCTGCTGTCGCGCCGTGCGCGGACACTCGGCGTTCCAGGGGATCGGCGCTACCACAGTGCAGTCATCACCATCGCGACAACAACCGTTGGCCATGGGGCAGACAAAAACGGCTCGGCCGGCGGGGAACTGCGCCGATGGCGGCTCGGGGAAGATCTTCCAGAAATGGTAGGGAGCCTGGTTGTCGCCGACCCAGACGAAGCCTTCCTTGTCGATGGCCATTCCCCGCGGCGCCGATTCCTCCGTGGCGGTTGGATCGGCGTTGGTGTCAGCGCCGGGGATGCGCACGGTCCACATCACGCACTCGTCGTCGATGTCGAGGAACTCCGCCCGCTGGGGAAGATCGGAGCAGGCGCTGTTGACGCAGAAATGCCGCGGGCCCAGGGCGGTGACGCACTCGGCGTCGGCACCGCAGGTGGTGGCGCAGGTGGGGCCGTCCTGCACCTCGTAGGGCGATTGGCTCGGATCGAGACTGACACACCCGGAGAGCACGGCGCCGGTGAGATCGATGCTCCGTGAGGCGTCGTGGTCAAAGGATGTCTCGATCACGCCGTTGCCGTTGCGGTCCGCACACTGACAGCCAACCAAGGCCGGGTTTCGGGTGTGATCGCAGATGGTGCGGTTGTAGTAGGCGATCTGGGTCAGGGAGCCGAAATCATGCGGGTCGGCCAGTTGGTTGGTGCTGTCGCCGCACTGCCCGGTGTAGCCGTTGACCGCGCGGTTGGCGATGAAGGCGTTGCCGTCGCCGTCGATGGTGGTACGGGAGGGCTCGGCACAGCGGGAGCCCGACGCCCCCCAGGGTTGCACGTAGGGCCGGTAGGGATCATCCGTGCGCCACATGACGGTCACGTAGCGGCCGACCTCCTGCCCGAGGATGGTGTCGACCCGCGACACCGTGCCCTCGGTCTCGTTGGCGCCCCAAGCAAAATCGGTGGCCACCGTGCCCTCCGAGAGGGTGATGGCGCCATAGCCGTTGGCGTCCTCGTCCTTGGTGACCACGCCGTCGATCACCACGCAATCCGGGAGGCAGCTGCCCGAGCCTGGATCTGCGTCCGGACCGGGCAGGGTGCCGCCGCCGCCACCAACGCCGCCGGCCCCCGTTCCCCAGGGCGTGTCCTCGATGCAGTAGTTTGGTGGCGCGCAGTTGTCGCAACCGTTGAGCACGCCCTCGTCGGTCTCACCGTCGCAGTTGTTGTCCACCATGTCGCAGACCTCGACCACGCCGGGGTGCAGGCTGGCGTTATACTCGCCGCAGCCCGGGGTGCCGTCGGCGCAACCAATGGCCGGGCAGTCCAGGCCCAAGGGGCAGCAAGCGCAGTAGCCGTCTAGATCCGGGTCCATGCAGATCACCCCGTCGCCGCCGGTCACCAGAACGTCGCCGCTGAGGTAGGCATCCCCGACGATCGTCGTGTCGCCGGGACCGAAGTCGCCACCCGAGTAGTCGCCGAGACCGACCGCGTCGCCGGGTCCGCTGTCACCGGGCGGGTAACCGAGGTCCCCGTAGGTGATGCGACCGTCGTCGAGCATGATGACCGGATCGCCGGGGGCGAAGCCGCCGCTGCCGCCAGTGCCACCGATCCCGACCCCTCCCCCGGCCGTGCTGCAATAGCCGAGCGCGCAACGGCTAGAGCCGAGGCAATCGTCGTCGTCGTCACAGCTCAGGTAGCAGTACGCACCCTCGCATGCCCCCTCGCCGTCGAGGAAGGCGAGACCCCCGCATCCTCCGCTCGCCACGGCCAGACTCGCCACGACCAAGAACCATTGGCACCCCATGGTCCTCACCATTCCTTTTCTCCCCCGTCATTCAATAGTAACGCGAAACGTTGGGGTTGGCGACGGAGGATGGCAGGGTGGGTGTCCCACTCTAGACTACATGGAGGCTGAGATGGCCCGCGGCGTTCTGTTCGACATCGAGGGTACCCTGGTGGCCGACAAGCGGTACCTCCCCACGCCTGGGGCGGTGGAGTTTGTGGCCGACCTCCACGCCGCGGGCGTACCGACCCGCTTGATCACCAACAACACCACGAGCACCCCTGAGGCGTTGATCGCCAAGATGCGGGCGGCCGGCTTCGACTTCAGCGCCGACCAGAT
>JAUUZB010000884.1 GCA_030590185.1 Deltaproteobacteria bacterium | reverse complement strand
CTCCGACGGCGGCGCCATGTTCGATCCGCACCTCCAGTGGAAGACCGGCACCGTGCCCCAGGGGATCAGCGCCGACCTGCTCGCCACCCTCAATGACATCAGCCGGGAGGAGGTGGACCAGTTCGCCCTGGTGAGCCAACAGCGAGCGGTGGAGGCCATCGCAAAGGGTGCCTTCAACAAGAGCATCGTGCCGGTGACGGATGTCAACGGGCAGGTGATCCTGGACGTCGACGAGCTGCCCCGGGCCGACACCACCCTAGAGGGCCTCGGCAAGATCAAGCCCGCCTTTGAGATGATGGGCAAGGTCTTTGGCCTCGATGTCCTGACCAAGCGCGGCTATCCCCAGGTCGAGAAGATCAACCACATCCACACCGCCGGCAACTCATCCGGAATCGTGGACGGCGCCGCCGCCGCGATCATCGCCAGCGGCGAGAAGGGCAAGGAGCTCGGCCTCAAACCACGAGCCCGCATCGTGGCCGCCGGCATCTGCGCCGCCGATCCGCTGCTCATGCTCACCGGCCCGATCCCGGCCACCGAGCGCGCGCTCGCCCAGGCCGGCATGACCATCGGCGACATCGACTTCTTCGAGGTCAACGAGGCCTTCGCCACCGTGCCGATGGTCTGGCAGCGGCACTTCGACGTCACCTCGGACAAGATGAACGTCCACGGGGGCGCCATCGCCATGGGGCACCCGCTCGGCGCCACCGGGGCGATCGTCCTCGGCACCCTCCTCGATATCCTCGAGGAAAAGGACGCTACCAACGGCTTGGCCACCCTCTGCATCGGCGGCGGCATGGGCATCGCCACCATCATCGAACGGGTCTGAGGAGGTCACCATGAGCAGCCAAACGATGAACAACGACACCGTCAAGGCGACCTTCAACCCAAACAGCGGGATCGCCACTCTAATGTTAGAGATGGAGGGCCGCGCCAACAAGATCAACCAGGCATTTGGCACCGGCCTCAACGAAGCCCTCGACTGGGCCCTGGCCAACGAGGCGCTCAAAGGGATCATCATCGGCAGCGGACACAAGGACTTCTGCGTCGGCGCCGACATCGACTGGATGTACAAAGAGCGCGACCCGGTGGTGATGGCCGAGATGGTCAAGCAGCTCAACGCGCTCTACCGGAAGCTCGAGACCTGCGGCAAGCCGGTGGTCGCGGCGCTCACCGGGTCCGCCCTCGGCGGCGGCTATGAGCTGGCCCTCGCCTGCCACCGGCGCATCGCCCTAGACAGCCCCAAGGTGCAAGTTGGCCTGCCGGAGGTCAGCCTCGGCGTAATCCCGGGCGCCGGCGGCACCCAACGCCTGCCGCGCCTCATCGGTTTGCAGGGCGCCCTCGACCTGACCATGCAGGGCAAGATGCTACGGGCCGCCAAGGGCAAGGACGCCGGGCTGGTAGACGAGCTCGCCACCGATCGAGACGGTGTAATGAACGCGGCCGAAAAGTGGATCGCCGACAACCCGAGCCCCACCCAGCCCTGGGACGTCAAGGGCTTCACCTACCCCGGCGGCGCCCAACCCGGCAGCGACGACGCACGCAACCTCTTCCTCGGGGCCGCTGGCATGCTCACCAAGATGACCGCCGGTGTCTACGAGGCGCCCAAGGTCCTGTTGAGCTGCGTCAGTGAGGCGTGCGGCCTCAAGCTCGACCGCGCCCTCGAGGTGGAGACCCGATGGTTCGTGCACCTCGCGGTCGGCGACCAGTCCAAGGACATGATCCGGTCGCTCTGGTACCACCGCACCGCCGCCGAGAAACAGGAGGGCCTGCCACAAACCGATGAGATGAACATCCAGAAGGTCGCCATCCTCGGCGCCGGCATGATGGGCGCCGGCCTCGGCTTCATCTGCGCCCAGGCCGGCTTCGACGTGGTGCTCAAGGATATCAAACAGGAAGGGCTCGACGTCGGCGTGGCCCACGTCGACAAACAGATCGCCAAGCTCAAGTGGCTCTCCGACGACGAGCGTCAGGCGATCCGCGGTCGGATCACACCGACCCTCGAGATGGCGGCGCTCAAAGACACCGACCTGATCATCGAGGCGGTGTTCGAGAACCTGAAGCTCAAGCACGCGGTCACCAAGGAGACCGAGCCCAATCTGAGCCCCACCGGCATCTGGGCATCCAACACCTCGGCGATCCCGATCACGGATCTCGCCGAAGCCTCGGCGCGACCGGAGAAGTTCATCGGTCTGCACTACTTCTCGCCGGTGGAGAAGATGCCGCTGCTGGAGATCATCATGGGCGAGAAGACCGACGGGTCAACCCTCGCCCGTTGTCTCGCCTTCGCCCGCAAGATCAAGAAGACCGCCATCGTGGTCAACGACGGCTACGGTTTCTACACCTCGCGCACCTTCGCCGCCTACATCATCGAGGCGGCCCAATTGGTGGCGGAGGGTCATGACCCGGTGTTGATCGAGTGGGCGGCAAAATCCGCAGGCATGGCGGTGGCGCCGCTGCAGGTCTTTGATGAGGTGACCCTCTCCCTCGGCCAGCACGTCCTCGCCCAGTCGAAGATCTACCTGGGCAAGGCGGTGGATATCGATGGGGTCGGGCTGCTCAACGCCATGTGCGACGACCACGACCGCAAGGGCCGCGTCCACGGCGCCGGCTTCTACGAGTACAAAGACGGCAAGCGCCAGCGGCTGTGGCCCGGTCTCGCCGACCTGGCCAAGGGCAAACCGGAACAGACCGGCGTCGAGCTACTTCAGGATCGCCTCCTGCTGATCCAATGCGCCGAGGTCGCCCGCTGCGTGGAGTCCGGGGTCATCCGGCAAAAACGCGACGCCGAGGTAGGGGCCATCTTCGGGCTCGGCTTCGCGCCCAACACCGGCGGCCCGCTCTCCTACATAGATCGCAAGGGGATCGGTTGGGTGGTCGAGCGGCTCGACGCTTTCACCAAGAGCTACGGCGAACGCTACGCCTGCCCGCAGATGCTGCGCGACATGGCCGAGAAGGGGGAGACCTTCTTCGAGCAGGTGTGAGCGCCGCGCCACGGGCGCCCTGAAGATCGAACGCAGCGAGGAGTCCCATGACCCGAAAAGGGCTGGACCGCGAATACCGGCGGGCCCAGACGGATATGTTCGTCTGTTTCCAACGTATCGTGCGCGAGGGCGACCGCCGGGTCGCCGAGCTGCTGACGCGTCACCGGGTGCCGGAGATCACGCCGGCCCAGGCCAACGCCCTGATGGTGATCTTCGAGCAACAACGACCGATCTTGGCTCGAGAGCTGGCGGATCTGCTGTCGGTGTCAGAGGTCACCGCCGGGCGCTTTGTCAAGGCG
>JAUUZB010000585.1 GCA_030590185.1 Deltaproteobacteria bacterium | reverse complement strand
GATCAACCTTGCCCTATGATACGGATCCGGCCATGACCAGCACGCGCTCCCTCGAGACAGACGCTCGCTACGTTCTGTTGAGTCCCTATGCCGAAGGCCGCCGAGTGTTGGAACTCGGCTGCGGTGACGCCCGTGGTTTGGTGCAGCTCGTCGAGGCCGGCGCCGTCGAGCTGGCGGCGACCAGCTCCTCCCCCAACGAGGCGCGCGCCACCCTAGTCGCGTCCGAGATCGACGGTGTGGACGTTCACCTCGATTTCCGCCCCCCCCTGAGCTTTGACGACGATGCCTTCGACCTGATCATCTGCCACGACCTCCCGGAGCGCTTGGCGGAGAACGACGACTGGTACCAAGAGCTTCGCCGGCTGCTTCATCCCGATGGCTACCTCGCCCTCGCGGTGGCGGCCGACGAGGGCGGTCAGTTCCTGACCGAGATCGCGGGCCTGCGCGGTCAATCGCCGATGGGCTACGAAGAGCTCTACGACCGTTTCTCCGTCGAGTTCGGCGACGTGGTGATCTTCGGCCAATCGGCGGTGGTCGCCAGCCTGTTCTACGACTTCCAATCGGAGGAGGAGGACCCCGGACTCACCCTCGATGGGTCGCTGCTCACCGACGACGAGGGCGAGGACCCCGGTTGGTACGTGATGATCTTCGGGCCGGAGCCAGAGGGCCGCGACGATCTCCTGTTCGTGCGCCACGATTTTGGCCGGGTGGTCACGTCGGTGCGTGGCTCGGCCGAGGCGCGACCGATGCCGGCGGCGCCGAGCCTCAGCGGCGAGGAGCTCGATGTCCTGCGCCGGGATCTCGATCTAGCGGAGCAGGAGGCCGGCGAGGCGGAGGAGTTGCGCGAGCTTTGGGGCCACGCCGAGCGCACCATCCAGGGTCAGGAGCAGGCCCTGCGCGACGAGCACCTGCGCGCCCAACGCGCCGCCGACGAGCTCAACACCGCCAGACTCGAGGTCGCCCGCCTCCAGGCCAACCTCGACGCGACCGCCGGTCTACACGCCAACCTCTCCTTTGCGCGTCAACGGGTCGACGAGCAGGAAGATACGGTCCAGCGCTTCGAGGACCAGAAACGAGCTCTCGGCGATGAGCTCGAGCGCCGCGCCGAAGGCCTCACGCAGCTCGAGTCGATGGTGTCGATGAGCCAGAAGCTCTTGGCCGAGGAGGGCGATCAACTCCGCCAGGCTCAGCGGTCGCTCCAACAGGCTGAGGAGCAGGTCGCGATTCTGCGGCTCGAGAGTTACCGCGCCCAGAACGATCTGCAGACGTCACGCGACGACTGGAAGCGGGAGCGCAAGGAGCTGGAGGGTCGCGCCGAGGAGGCCTTCGGCGACAAGGAAATGATCGACACCCGTCTCAGCGAAGCGCAAGAGCGCCAGCGGGCGGCGGAGCACGAGCTCGGGGAGCGGCGGGACCAGATCACGGAGCTCGAGCGCAACCTGCAGGGCGCCGAGCAGATGTTCGAGCGCACCAAGGCCGAGCTGATCAAGATCGAAGAGGGCGCCGAGGAGCGCATCGCCGAGAGTCAGGCGCTCACCGAGGCCCTGGTGCAGCAGTCGGCCATGGCCTCCGAGGCCAAGCTCAACGATCGGGTCGAGGCGCTCGAGAAGGAAAAGCAGGAGGCGCTCGAGGAGGCTCGCGCGGCCGCGGACGAGCGCGAGCAACAGGCAGAGACGGAGCTCGAGGAACGGGTCCGGGAGGCGGGCACAGAGGCCCGGGCCGAGGCCGAGGGTCAGCTCGAGGAGGTTCGCGCCGCATCCGAGGGTCGCGAGCGCAGCCTGAACGAGCAGCTAGAGAGGCGCGTTCAGCAGGTGCGTGAGGAGGCGGAGGCTAGCCTCGAGAGCGTCAAGACTGAGGCCGCCGCCGCTAGCGAAGCGCTCAGCGCGCAATTGCGTGAAGAGGTCGCGGCTGAGGTCAAGGCCGAGCTCAAGGCGCAGCTGGGTCAGGAGCTCGAGGAGCGCCTGCGGACCGCGCAGGAGGAGGCGGACTCCCGGGTCGAGGAGATCGGCGGGCGACTCGCCGCGGCCGAGGAGCGCGCCACCCGCGCCGAGGGCGAGGCGGAGCAGGCGGAGGCGCGCGCCCAGGAGGCGCAGGCCGACGTTCAAGCGGAGCTCGATCGCCAGCGCGAGCAGACCAACGAGCACCTCGCGGGCCTCGAGGCGGACGCCGCCGAGAAGCTCGCCGCCGCCACGGCCGAAGCCCAGGCACAGGTGGACGGCGTGGAGGAGAACGTGCGCGAGGCGGCCGAGGCCAAACAGCAGCTCGAGGCCGAGCTCGCCGCGGCAAACGCTCGAGCCCGGTCCGCCGATGAGGCCAAGACCCTCGCCGAGCAGGACATCATGGCCTACCTGCAACGGCTGCAGACGGCGGAGGAGCGCGCCAAACGGGCGGAGGCCGGCCAGGAGGAGGCCGTCGAGCGGATCAAGACCGAGGCCAGGCAGAAGATCGCCGCCGCCAAGGAGAAGGTCCGAAATTCCCTCGAGGCCCGGGACGCGGTTCAAACCGAGCTCGAGGCGTTGCTCTTGGAGCTCGACCAACAACGGGAAGTGACCCAGCGGCTCGAAGGGGAGATCGTCACCCAGGCCCAACTCGCCGATGCGCAGGTGCGCCTCGAGGAGCTCGACGGACAGTACGCCCGCAGCCAGGCAAAGCTCCAGGCGATGACCGAGGAGCGGGACGCCTTGGCCACCGAGGTGCAGAGCCTCACCGACGCGGCCCACCACGAAGAGACGGTCCCATCGATCGGGGTCGACGATGATCCCCCCGAAGAGAGGACCGTGCTCGACGGCTCGGTCCTGGCCATGCTCCAGCAGAAGGATGCCGAGGAAGCGGCCAAGAAGAAACGCGCCAAGGATGCGGTCGGCCGGGAGATCGACGCGGGCCCGGAAGAGCTCGAGGATTTCGGCTCTGAGTCCTGACGCCGAGCGGGGTCGACCCGCCGGCCATTGATTTTGCACGCCAGACGACCGACATTAGTACCACCACGAGCTGCGGGCTTGCCCGCCGATAGGAATAGGCAGTGCGCCGTTTGCAGGTAGATTGGGGCGCGCTTCACAGCGCGTTTCAGATGAACATGCCCGAGGTGAAGTGTTTCTTCTCCCTCGAGGATGGCACCGTTCTCAAATTGCCGCCTGGCGATCAGGGCCTCGCAACGGCCAGGGCCGAGCCGGACACCTACCGCCCGATCGACGCGGTGCCCTCACGCATCCAGTACCAGTGGCTCGACGCCTTCATCGCTTCCGTGGAAGAGGACGCCCTGCGCGACCGCATGCTGGCCGCCATCAACGGCAAGGGCGCCTTCCGGCGTTTCAAGGATATCCTGCTCACCGTCCCCGATGAGCGCCGCCGTTGGTTCGAGTTTCGGGACGTGGCCATGCGCGATCGGATCATCGAATGGGTTCGAGAGCAGGGGGCCGAGTCAATCGACGAGCCGGATTGGTCGAGCACCAGCACAGCGGCGCCGTCGAGCAACCAACAGCACGATCTCGAGGCCCTGCGCGATTTCCTCATTGCCTGGGTCGATGAGTGGGCCGAGGGCAAGGGAGTGGAGCTGCCGCTGAGCCCCATGGATATCGAGGCCATGGCCCAGGCGGTCTCCGAGGCTTTTCGGGTGAAACCCGGGGGGGAGTAGTTCGAGCTTCTGCACTGGGTGCGGGCGCTGAGTTGTTGAGGATTTGCTTGGGCGGAGGTATTGAGAGGCGCTTGCGGGGGTGGGGGTATTGAGGGGCGGTTGCGGGGGTGGAGGTATTGAGGGGCGGTTGCGGGGGCGGAGGTATTGAGGGGCGGTTGCGTGGGTAGAGTTGCTGAGCACTGCCCACGCCCGCCGTTTGGAGGCCTCATGCGGTGTCCGGTGTGGGTGCGATCGCTCGGAGGCATCCCGACCGCTTTTGCTGGGCACCGAGGGGGGGATCGCCGTGCTGCTTCGTGGCGCCGTGCTCATGAGAGCCGGTGGAGATCGATGCAGCGCAGCACGACGTAGCGCAGCACGACGTAGCGCAGCACCGGCACGATGTAGCGCTGGCACGCCACTGGCCGGGCGTGGCGCTCTGCGGTGCCGCCGCCCCAAGTGGCAGGCGGCGCAGTGCGGGCGCGCCCAAGCCAGTGGCGTGACAGTGCGGTCGCACAACCATCAGCGCCAACCCACCCCATCTCCTGTGTTCGTGGAGAGCGGTCGCACAACCATCAGCGCCAACCCACCCCATCTCCTGTGTTCGTGGAGTGCGGTCGCACAACCATCAGCGCCAACCCACCCCATCTCCTGTGTT
>JAUUZB010000676.1 GCA_030590185.1 Deltaproteobacteria bacterium | reverse complement strand
CTGCGCCAATTGCCATACGAGTCCGACCTACCAGGACCCGGACGGCTGGCATAACCCAGAGGTGTCCAAGCGTAAGTGCAACATGTCCTGCGGCGTTTGCCACGTGAACCCGGCGGGCGGCGGCCTTCGCAACACCTCCGGACGCTACTACGGGCAGTCCACCCTAGCGGTGCTTCCCACCCAGGAACGCTCCTACTCCGACCTCGACCGGGAGATCCTCCCGGACCGCTGGATCAAGGGGATGCGGGCGTTGTTCGCCTGGCAGCCCGCGACCGTCGAACGCGCCGTCGACGCCCCACCGGACAAGACCATCCCGTCGAGCCACCGGGAGGTCCTCGCCGGGGTGGGCGGCGGTCAGCGCGGCGGCTGGTTCACCTTCGGCCGGCCGGCCGGCGGCCCGAGCGAGTATGCCCTCTGGGATGGGCGCTATGGCGATTTGCAGGCGGACCCATTGTTTCAGCTCGGCGGCGATTTCCGCGCCGCCTATTGGAGCGCCAGCGGGACCTTCGTCCCCATGCAGCTCGACCTCCACGCCGCGCTGCATCCGATCGAGCACCTCACCCTGGTCGGCACCCTCTCCGGACGCGGACGCGTCGGCGGCTTTGAGGCGGCGCTCTCGGCCGACGAGCTGCCGGTCTTCCCACGCAACGCCTTCTTGATGCTCCACGAGCTCCCCGCCATGAGTTACGTCAAGGCCGGCATCTTCATGCCCACCTTCGGTGTCCACCTCGACGATCATACCTCCTTTACCCGCGAGTATTTCGAGATGGACGTCGCCACCAGCGACGACACGGTGCTCGGGGTCGAGGTCGGGATGGCGCCCAATTATCCGTTCTTCAACGCCTCGGTCTTTACCAATTGGCTGCCGGCCACGGCGCCGGAGCATGGCTTCGACGGCGTGGGTGCGGCGGCGAGCTTTGGTTGGCGGGATCTCGGTTGGAGCCTGAGCGGTCATACGCTGGTCAAGCAGCGCAGCCCCGAGGCCCGCGGTAGCCTCGAGGGGATCGGGGTCGCCTGGGGCTTGAACCCCACCTACTACCTCGGTTGGATCCCGATCACCTACGTCGGTGAGCTCACCTTTGGCCAGCGCGAGATCGCCAGCACCGGCACCAAGGTGCCGATCTTCGCCATGATGCACGAGCTCTGGGTGACACCCTTTAACGGCATCAACGCGCGCTTCAAATACGACCTCGGCAGCCCGGAGCTCTCGGTGGTCCAGGATCTCGAGCACCGCCTGACCCTCGGCCTCGACGTCTGTCCGGTGCCCGGGGTGACCTTCACCGCCGAGGCGCGGTACCTCGCGGTCGAGGCGCACGCCTCCGGCAATTGGGATGCCTTTGTGACCACGCATTTGTGGTTTTGAGCGCCGCGTCAGCCTTTCCCATGGGTCGGGTTGGCGGCTCCGGGGCAGCTACAACGGCACCGCGCCCGATATGGGCGCGCACGAGTCACCCTGACTCACCAGACCTTGTTGATCAGCCAGCGAGCCCCAATAGCCACGCCGACACCCACAACCACGGCGGCCACCACCGGTGCCGCAGCGACGGTGAGGGCGCCCGCGCCTGCTGACACCAATGCTGCTCCCACCACGGCGGAGGTGGCATAGGTCGCGGCGCCGACGGTGGCACAGACGATCGTGTCCTTGCCCACATCCTTGCCGGCCTCGGCCATGGTCCGGGTGCCGCTGCTCACGGCGATGGTGTTTTCGACCAGGCTGATGCTCGCGCCGATGGTGGCGCCCACCACCGAAGAGCCCAACAGGCCCCTCGCGGTGACCGTGGCGACGGTAGCCGCGGTGGCGCTGGTCGTGACCGCGGACTCCGAAGCAGCGACGCCGGTTCCCGCGGCCGCGCTCCACAGCCGGGTGGCGACCGGCTTCAACGCCTTGGCTGCCGCGCCCGCTCCCTTGAGCAGCGCGTGTCCGCCCGCCACCACCGTGGTGGTGGCACCCGCCTCGGTGAAGTTCGAGATGGACTTGATCCCTGAATCCATGCCGGCGAAGGGCGCCTGCGTCATGCCGGCTGGATTGAGCCCCCAAGCGTTGGCGGCCGGGTTGAGGTTCATTGGGAAGTCGCCGGCCATGCGGTCATCGACCTGCGCCGGCGCCGGGCTCACGGGCGTCGTTGGCTGCTGCGCCGGCGCTCCCGTGTTCGCGAGCTTTTGACCGGTCATGTCTGCGTACATCTGCAGCTCATCTTTGGACCCGAGCACGCCATCATTCCCGCCGACGAGATCATCGATCTCTTCGGCCAACTTGCGATGCTCTGGGTTGGTAATCGTGCTGATGTTGATCGGTTTGAAGGAAGTCATGGCTATCCGCCTCCGTTGGCTATTCTATCGCAGTGTTCTTGACGATTTCTTCGAAGTCAGGCTCGAACTTCTCGTAGGCTTCTATCGGGCAGGTGAAGGTCAAGGTCACGGCCCGGTCCTCACCCAGTATGAAGTACTGGTCTTGCCGGATCGTCTGTTTCAACTCTTGGCCTTCCTCCTCGAGCGGTACGCGATTCGTCCAGGTGAAGCCCAGGCGAAAGAACTTGCTGTCGCCAAACACCGCGGGCCCCTCTTCCACGAACGTCAATTCCTCAAACTCCGCTCGTTCGAGGAGCTTTTTTTGGCTGCGGGCGTATTTCGCGAGATCTGGTTTGCCCGGCAGGGGGCGTTGGGTCATCACCAGATTTGGTTGCACGCCATCCTTGGGCGGCCCGACGTAGCTGATGATCGAGTTGTCTGCCCAAGTTTTCGGTACGCCCAAGGCAACGCGGTCAAACGTCCGTTTTTCTATGATCACGCGGTTCTCCCTACGCTGGTGAGGCAGCCGGCCGAGCGGACCTACGATAGCAGTCGCCTGTTGCCATGGGAAGGTCCAGAATTCGGAAATCACCCCGGCCCGACGCTGGTCCGCGATGACGGCCGCCAGCTAGAGCACCAACTCCACCCCGAGCTGCGCGCGTCCCTCCAGGATCCAGACCTCGCGTACGACGTCCGCGCCGTCGTAGAAGAACACCTCCCCCTTTGCCTGACGGACCAGGCCGAAGCTCAGCACCACCGCGGAGTAGGGGAGGGCAAACCAGCGGAACCCGGCCCAGGTGCCGAAGAAGAAGCCGGGGCGGTTCTGGCCGCCGGGATCCGGCTCCGCCAACGAGATCCCGAGCGCCACCCGCCAAAAGAAGCCCACGTCATCGTCGATCATGGTGCCGGCCACGCCGTGGACCCCGAAGCCGCCCCACCAGCGGTGCACGCAGAACGGGCAGCCCTTGTCCATGACCCAGGAGCCATCCACGAGCAGGCCCGCCCCCAGCCATTTGTGGAACCAGATCTCGCCGTAGAGCTGGCCGATCGCCGAGGGATCCAAACTTCCGCCGGTCTCCTGAAAACTCCCCCAGGCGGCCCGGTCGATGTGCCCCTCGAACCCGAGGCCGCCGCTGAGTCCGACCACCACGGTCAGTTTCTGAGCGTCGTCGTCCCAGTCGGAGTCCTCCTCGAACTCGTCATCGGCGCCCGCGGTCGCGGCGTGCAGGAGAATTAATAGGACCCAGGAGATCTTCACCGGGCCAAGCTACCACGGCCTCGGCTCGCCCAACACCATCTTGACTCCCCCTCAGGTCAATGACATGCCAAGCCGCACCGCGCGGAATAACTGTAGTTTTTTCATAGAGAGCCGGACAGATCATGGGTCTCGACATCGAGTATCTCATCATTCTCATCCCCCTGCTTCCCCTCGCTGGCGCGACGGTAAACGGGCTCATTGGACATCGCCTGCCCCGGCCTTTGGTGGCCCTGGTGGCCTGCGGCACGGTTTTGGTCTCGGCGTTGCTGTCGACCTATGCCTTTGTCCAGATTTACCCCGATGGTGGCGTGGTCACCGCCACCTTCTACAATTGGATCACCGTCGGCGGCCTCGACCTCGATATCCGCTTCGTCGTCGACAACCTCAGCGGCGT
>JAUUZB010000212.1 GCA_030590185.1 Deltaproteobacteria bacterium | reverse complement strand
AGCATGGCCGGGAAGCGACCGGAGGTCATCCTCGCCCCCACCAAGGACAATGGGAACCTACCCGCGGCGGTGACCTTGATCGACGCCATCGGAGACTTGCCCCCGGTGACGGCTGGGGAGGAGGCGCACGCCTATGGCGAGACCGGCGCGCCGCTGACGCCGTACCAAGCGGCCATGCGTCAGGGCAGTGACCGCCTGACTCACCACCGCGCCACCCGCCACTCACCGCGCATGCTCGAGATCATCCGCCACGCGGGTGCCAACCGCTCGGCCCTGCCCCCCGGCATGGTGACCAGCGGCTTCAGCTCCTGCTACAGCCGCCTCGACCCGGACCGACCGAGCACCACCCTGACGGTCAACTTCGTGCACCCGGCCTCCAACCGTTGCATCCACCCGTTTCAGGACCGCGCCCTTACGCCCCGGGAGGGCGCGCGGCTGCAGAGCTTCCCGGACAGCTACCAGTTCCGTGGCACCATCGCGCAGGTGGTCAAGCAGATCGGCAACGCCGTCGCGCCCCGGGTAGGTGCCGCCATCGCCGCGGCGATCCTCGCGTCGGAGGCCGGCGGGGTTTGCGGCGACGGTTGAGGAGCCGGGGAATCCACGGGCGAGCCCGGAAGTTATTCTGGCGTGACCACGTCACTCCATGACCACATCACCGGCATGCTGCTCGGCACGGCGCTCGGCGATGCGTTGGGTCTAGTCGGACGACACCGAACAAACCGCGGCCGCGGCCGGCTATCGTCGGGTAGCATCGCCCTGACCGCGGATAACGTACCGAGGCGTGGTCAGGCGCAACCCACGCTCGCCTAGGCCGCTCAGGATCGTCTCGAAGCGATCGAAGTCGTCGGCGCCGAACGCGTTCGGATGCACTTGCAGTGTGATGACGGGCGGCACCGTGGCTCGCTCCCGGTCGAGGGCGGTGAAGAAGGCGTCCGGTTCGCGCACCACCCCCACCTTCTCCTCGATCTCCAGCAAGCGCGGCAACACGGTCGCCTGCGTGCCCGGTCGGCCGAAGAACCAGGCGTCGAGCTGCGGGACGTCGCGGATGGCGGTCACCGTATCGTCGTCAATGGCGTTGCCCGGCGCGCCAAAGGTGCGCAACTCGATGCCGAGGCGCTCGCGGGCTGCGGCTAGCCCGACTCGAAACGCTTCCCGTTGCGCCGCGACGCCGATGCCAGCAAATTCTGCCTCGGGAAGCGACCAGTCGTGGCGGTGGCCATGGAACCAGAGCTCAAAGCCCCGCGCCTGCAGGTCGCGGTAAGTAGCGAGCACCTCCGGGTCCTCTGGAATGCGTGACGTGATCAGGCCGAGCGCCGCGACCCCACCAGCTGCGGCCACCGCCTCGATGAATCGGGCCGCATTGCGGCTCAGGGGCCCGCCCAAGTCATCTACCTTGAGCACCACCACGGTCCGGGTCGGGTTCCCCTGGCGCAAACTGGCGGAGTCCGGCGAGGGGGCATGAAAGGTTGGCCGGTGGTGGCTGCGATCCTGGCAGGCCACCAGCAGCAACATCACGGCGAGGCGTCGCAGGCGCAGGTTGGCCATCGCCCGGGCATAGCGCAGCGCCGGACCGCCGGCCAGCTTGACCACGCATTTTCCGCGTGGTTTACGGCGCGGGTTCCGACATAGATGAGAAGAGCAGCGATCAGGAGACCACCATGCGCACTGTGATCAAAAACGGCACCCTCGTAACGGCCAGCGACACCGTCCTCGCGGATCTCTGGATCGACGACGGCAAGATCGTCGCCCAGACCCAAACCGGCAACACCGATCTGCCGAAGGCCGACAAAGAAATCGACGCCAAGGGGAAATACGTCATCCCGGGCGGCATCGACGTGCACACCCACCTCGACATGCCCTTCGGCGGCACCCAGACCATCGATGACTTCGAGTCCGGGACGATCGCGGCGGCCCACGGCGGCACCACCACCCTGGTCGACTACGCGATCCAGTCCAAGGGGGAGTCGCTACGCAAGGGTCTCGACACCTGGCACGCCAAGGCCGAGGGCAAGGCGGCCATCGACTACGGCTTCCACCTGATCATGCTCGACGCCCCCGACGAGCGACTCGACGAGATGGCTGAGGTCGTCGAGGCCGGGGTCACCAGCTTCAAAGTATTCGCGGCCTACCCGGGCGCCCTGATGCTCGAGGATGACGAGATCTTCAAGGTGATGTTGCGCGCCGGCGAGGTCGGGGCGCTGGTCTGCATCCACGCCGAGGTCGGCCACCCCATCGACGTCCTCATCCAACGGGAGGTCGCCAAGGGTAACACCACGCCGTTCTACCACGGCGTCTCCCGCCCCGAGGTTGCCGAGGCGAGCGCCACCGAGCGCGCCATCGCCCTGGCCGAGATGGCCGGCGCGCCCCTCTACGTGGTTCACCTCACCAACCGCCGCGCCCTCGACCGCGTCAAGGAGGCACGCGAACGCGGCCTGCCGGTGATGGCCGAAACCTGCCCACAGTACCTCTACCTCACCGATGAGGACCTGCGCGGCACCAAGGAGGACCCGTTCCTCGGCTCACGCTACGTCTGCTCGCCGCCGGTGCGCCAGGCCCATGGCAACCGCGAGCCCCTGTGGCGGGCCCTGGCCCACGACCATCTGCAGGTGGTCTCCACCGACCACTGCTCCTTCAACCTCGAAGGCCAAAAGGAGCTCGGCCGCGAGGTCTTCACCAAGATCCCGAACGGCATGCCGAGCATCGAGAGCCGGTTGCATCTCATGTACCAGGGCGTCGCCGAGGGTCGGATCAGTCTCAACCGCTTTGTCGAGCTGACCTCCACCGCGCCCGCGAAGATCTTCGGCATGTATCCGCACAAGGGCACCCTCGCCGTGGGCGCCGACGCCGACGTGGTGGTTTGGGATCCCAACGCGCCGCTGGTCCTCGACCAGAAAAACATGCACCTGCGCTGCGACTACTCCCCCTACGAGGGCCACGAGGTGCCGGGCTCCGCGAGTCAGGTGCTCTCCCGCGGCGAATTGATCGTCGACGGGGGCAGCTTCCTCGGCAAGGCGGGACGCGGGAAGTTCGTACGGCGCGCGCCCTTCCGCGCGTGATGACTCTTTGGAGACGCTTGCCCAGCGAATGGTTATTTGCTAGGCGCGCCAATGAAGCACCCGGGAGGCTGCATTATGGCTGGTCGAGATCGGAGAAGTAATGACCGTCGCAACGCGGAGGTCTCCGTCCCGGTCAATCGCCGCGGCCCCCAGCGCCGCACCAAGGACCGCCGTGAGGAACAGCGGGTCCCCCTCGAGCTGTGGATGGAAGAGATGGCCGGGGAGGACGTTTACTTCCGGCGCACCGGCAACGTCAGCGCTGGTGGGGTCTTCTTTGACCGGGCGATTCCCCACGCCGTCGGCACGGTCGTGACGCTCAAGTTTGGCCTGCCGGGCGAAAAAGAGATGATCGTTGCCCGCGGCCAGGTGGTCACCGCCGCTGGGGCAAATGACGGCCTCGGCATGGGCGTCAAGTTCGTTACTTTCGAGGGCGACGGCAAGAAACGCATCAGGAAGGCGATGAAGGCCAGCGGTTGAGGCGAGGCCCCTGACTAGGGGATATATTCGTAGACCGTGACCGTGACCGAGGTGGTCATCTCCGGCTCTATCGTCTCCGGGCCCTTGCAGCCCTCGCCGATCAACGCGTCGTCGGCATCCAGGGCACCGACGTAGATGAAGCGCTGAGTCCCTGCCGGGATCTCGTCGAGGGTGATGCTCGACACGCTGAGGTCGAGGGGCACATTCTGATAGCCGAGGATATCCATCTTGGGGTCGTCGGGGGCCACCCTGGCATCGTCACGGCCGCACAGGACGTTGATGCTAATATAGATGTCGTTGCTCATCTTCGGACCGAGCACGTAAAAATCGAGGGAGTCAATCCGCTCGCTCAACGCCGAGGCGATCCGCAGGCGAGCGGAGATCTCGACCGCAGGCGGCTCACCGCAGGCGGTGACCAACAGGCTGAGGGTAGCGGCGATCAACACGCCCGTGCTGCGACGACTCATTCGAAAAACTCGTAGTTGATTTCGATGGAACCCGGCGGCGGCTCTTGTCCCCCGAGGACAACCGCGAGCACGATCCCGACCACAGCGCCGACCACCACGGCGGCCCCACCACCAATGGCAATGGGCACCCAAGTCGGCAGATCCCCTTCCTCGACGGCCGGCTGCTCCTCTTCGTACGGCGACCATGCCTCGGTTGTCTCGCTACCGGGGGCCTCGAGATCCAGAGGCGTGCCCTCGCTGCCGACGGCGACCGGCACCTCGCCTGCGAGGTCGACCTTGAGGTAGTACCGGGCCGGCCCGCCGCCCGGTGGATCGGTCAACACCCAGGAGCCAGACCAGACCTCGCCCTCGAGGCTCAACACCACCGGCTCGAAGCTACGCTTGCCTGGCGCGGACACGTGCACGGTCAGCAGCTCCACCATGCTGGCGTTGGGGTTCTTCACCTCGAGCAGGACCGGCGCCCCAGCCTCTAGCCGAGCCAGGAGCGGCTCGAGGCGCATCGCCTTGACGTCGACCATCGCCCGCTTGGCGTCGGCGAACATGCCCTGCAGCTTGGGTGAGACATCCGGCCCGAGGGAGGCGTCGGGGTCGTGGATGAGCATGCGGTCAAAGGCGGCGCGGGCCGCGAAGGCCTCGCCGAGGGCGATGTGGATGTAGGCTTTGATCCGCTCGCAGCGCACGGGATCGGCGGCGTTGCCACAACCCTTCTTGATCGCGTTGAGCGCCTTCTCGTATTTGGCGTCCTCGTATAGGCGTTCCGCCCGGGTGACCTCCTTGTCGCTGGCCCCGATCGGCGCATCAGCGACCTCCAGATCACCATCCGGAGCGATCAGAATCAAAGAGGCGGCGAGGAGAAGCATGGGGCGATTCGGCGGCTCGGGGGCGCCGTGGGTTTCACCTAGCTTCCCCGTCCGACTGGGCGAAGTCAAGCCACAGGGGCGACTTGACCTCCCTGGGCTCCCGGCATTTTACTCGGACCCATGGCGGATGAGCCGAAGAAAAACTCGACCAAGGACCTGGTCGGATCGATCCTGAGCCAGGTCGGAGGCGAGGCGCCGGTGTTGCCGGCGGAGCCGGACGGGGAGTCCGGTACCCCGGAGGTAACCCAGGAGCTCGCCAAATCGATCATGGCGAAGCTCGGCGGTCCCGGGGAGTCCACCGACGCCGATCGTACGACCGAGGCGCCCGAGGATCTCGGCGTCGAAGCGACCGAAGAGGACGCCACGGCTCTGATCGAGGTCTACTTCGACCTCGAGATTCCAGAGGAACGCGACGCGCTGTTGCGACGCTTACTGGAGATCGAGCTCGACGTGGTCAGCGAGTTTCTGCGCACCATGATGCAGGAGGATGAGGACGACTACCTGCGCGCCGAGGCTGCGGCCGAGCTCGCCCGCCGCCGTGACCCGGAGGGCCTCGCGGCGATCGAGGCCGACTTCGACGATCCGGAGGAGCCCTTCTTCTTCGAAAACGCCATGAAGGCGCTGTGCGACATCCGCGGGGTCGGTTTCTACGAGACCCTGCGCGCCACCTGGCTCGATCAGGAGAGCGACGGTGACAAGCGCCGCGACGTGATGCTCGGGATGGAGGATCTCGACCTCGACCGCGCCCTCCAGGATTTCATGTGGTTGGTGGAGAGCACCACCGACATCGACGCCATGCTCGACGACCAGATCGAGATCGCCATGATGGCTTTCGTGCGCCACGACTACCAAGCGGCGCTGCCCGCCCTCGACACCCTGCGCAGCCGTATCGCCGCTGCCGACATCGATCCGGATGAACGCCAGGAGCTCGGTGAGTTCATCCTGGAGGGGATCGATCTGTTGCGCGGAGCGGCCGAGAAGAACGAGCCGGCCGGCTAGTCGGCCATGACCACCCTATCCGGTCCGCCTGCTTTGGCTTTGTCGAGCGCCGCCTCGGCCGCGTTGTGGACCTCGTCCACCGACTCGAAGTTGCCGCCCGGATAGGTGGCGGTGCCGATGCACACGGTTAAGGCGCTAGACTCGTGGTTGGGGAAGGCGTGGCCGCGCACCGCCTCGAGCAGGCGGTTGCACACCCCGATCGCCTGCTCGGCGCTGGTTTGCGGCAGCAACGCCGCGAACTTACCGCCCCCGAGCCGGGCCACGGCGTCGGGTGTGCGCAGCTCGCGAGTGAGCAGCGAGGCGAGCTCCGAGATGATCGCGTCGCCGACCAGGTGGCCCACCCGTCGGTTGATCTCCCGAAAGCCATCGATGTCCATGATGATCAGGGTCATCGAGAACTCGTGACGTCGTGAGCGGGCGAGCTCCTTGCGGCAGAGCTCCAGCAGGTGGCGACGATTGGCCAGCTCGGTGAGATCGTCGTGGGTCCCGAGTCGGCGCTGGCGCTCACTCGCCCGGCGCAGCTCCTGCTGCAGCATCTTGAGCCGTAGCTGGACCTGCACCCGGCTGACCAATTCGGTGGGCGCAAAGGGCCGGGTGAGATAGTCGTTGGCGCCGAACTCGAAGCTCATCTCACGGTTGGAGTGATCGACCTGGCTGGTGACCAGCACCACCGGCAGCGAATCGGCGTCCTTCTGCTTGCGGATCGCCCGCAGCAACCCGAGGCCGTCCAGCTTTGGCATCACGATGTCGCTGACCACCACGTCGACATCCCCGGAGAGCGCTATCGGCAGCGCCTCGGCACCGTCGGTCGCCTCGAGCAGCTCTACGCCGAGCCCGGCCTGCTCGATGGTCCGTCGCATCAGGCCACGGGCGGACTCGCTGTCGTCGACCAGGAGGATCGTTGGTACCACGTCGTGCCCTCGCGCTGTCAGCTGGACGCCCGGTCCGGGCGATACATGTAGTT
>JAUUZB010001077.1 GCA_030590185.1 Deltaproteobacteria bacterium | reverse complement strand
GACGCGAATGCGCGTAGCCCCCATCAAATCGTCATGGCGCCCGAGGGCACCGGCAAGACGACCCTCGCCTGGCTCGCGGGTTGCAATCACGTTCTGCTGCACAGCCGCAAGGTGTTGGTGGTGATGCGGGACGAGGCGGCGGCGACCGCGGGCTACGCCGCCCTGCGGGCGACCCTCCAACCGTCGACCCTGCGTTGGAACGTACGCGCCCGGCGGCTCGGCGATGATCTGGTCAACGACCTCACCCAGAACATCATTCCCGATCTGGTGATCTGCAGCCTCGAGCAGCTGGTCACCGAGATGTTGGAGGAGCCGACCACCTACGCCGCCTTTCTCGTCAACCTCGGGTTGGTGATCGTCGACGACGTCGAGTCCTACTGCGGTCCGGTTGAGATCCACGCCCAGCTCGCATTCCGCCGCCTCGCCCTGCGGGTCCGTGAGCTGCGCGGCAGCGAGAGCGAGCGATCCGAGGGCGCCTTCTTGATCCTCGGCGTCGATAGCATGCACGACACCCCGGCTTGGGCTCGGACCCTGTGTGGTGTCGACGCGGTCGCCCGCCGTTTCTCCCTCTCCCTGCGTGACGTGCGTGAGCGCGAGCTGGCGGAGAAGAAGGCGGACGGGCTGATGGCCGAGGAGAGCCCCGACGCGGAGGTCGACGTGGAGGCGGAGGCCATGGGTGCCCAAGAGCGCGCCGATCGCGCCCGCCGCGGTAAGCACCAGGTGGTCTATCGTCTCTCCGATTTCCGCACCGCCGCTGATGAGTCGATCGAGCTCGAGGAGTTGGTTGCCTCCTGCGAGCGGCTCGCCGTTCCCTGGCACTTTCGCCCCTGCGGTGACGGTCGGCGGCGCCTCGGCCGTTCCCTGCTGCACCTTCGGGATGAGCCGCGTTACCACGTCCGGGACCCGGCCGACGCCGCGGTCATCATTCTCCGCGGTGATTGGTCCGAGGTGCGCCGGGAGCTCGAGCGCCTGCCCCGCGCCGGAGCTCGCTTTAGCAGGAGTCGGAGCATCGACACCGGGACGCGCCGTGGCGCGCAGCCTGAGCCGATCGCCTTGGTCACGGCGCTCGACGGTGATCAAGAGATGGCGCTGACCCAGCTCGATCGCAAGGCGAGCCTCTCGACCCTGCTCCGCTCCCTGCCGCGGCCGGTGGTGCGCGCCCCCACCGGCGCCATCGTCGGTGCCCATCTCAGCGCCGAGCTGCTCTCCGGTTTCTCCGAGGTGGACGACCTCATGAGGATCTTCGATCGCCGCGCCGCCGAGGTGTTGCGCGATCTGGGCCGCGAGGGATTGCTCCTCGCCCGGGAGCAGGTCGAGGTCCGCAACGACCGCAACGCCTACGAAGAGATGCTCTACGTGCGAGCCCTCGACAAGGCCCTGCCCGCCCGGGGCGGGAACGGTAGCCAGCCCGTGGGGGTGCTACCGCCCAAGGTCGCTCAGGTCGAGCATGCCTCCGAGTCGGTGGTCGCCATTCGTGATCGCACCAGTCTCGACCGCATCGCCTCCACCGACGGGCCGAGCTCCTGGCACGCCTTCTACCCCGGACGGATCTTCGACAACGCCAAGGGCTGCTTCGTGGTGGTCGGTCGGGTCGAGGCGGATGGCGCGGCGGTGGCCGAGGGCAAGGGGAAGGTGGCGGACATTCTGGTAGAGCCCTACCTGGGGGATGAGATCTCCTCTCCCCGTGGGCGGATGCATCTGTTGCTCGACGAGCGCGGGCTGAGCCGCGGGGAGCCCGTGCTGCTCGGTGATCACCCGGTCGGGGTGAGCCTTCAGGATATCGCCGGCACGGTGGAGCAGGTCGCCACATTCCGTCTCGGTCCCCGCGCCTGTGAGGTCCGTCAACGGGCCCTGTTGGACGGCCAGGCGGAGCAGGAGATCCTCAGGACCAAGGCGCTCTGTTTGTTTCCCAATCCCCTGGTGCCTGGGAGGCGCAGCGAGGCACCGGCGCTCCGCCTGGGGCAGGCGCGATTGATCGCCGCGGCGATGCGGTCGTTGTTGCCGAGCATGGTTCGCGGCGCCCGGACCACCCTGGCGGTGGGTCTGCACGTCGAGGTCGACCATCCGGAGCCTGCCCACGTATTGTCGGCCAACGAATGCTTCGTCCTCTACGATTTGCACGGCGGCGGCAACGGCACCGCCCACGCCATCTACACCGACGGGGTGGAGCCGCTCCTTCGTCTTTGCCGGTTGTTCCTCGAGCGGGTGATCTACCACGACCGCCTGCGATCCCGTTTTGATCTCTGGGGTGACCGGGATGAGATTCTGGGTGGCGTCGAGCGGGCCCAACCGGGTGCGGCGGAGGAGCGCCGGCAGCGGGGCATCGACGAGCTCAACCGACACCTCGCCCTCGAGTGGATCGACAGTCGCCTGCGCCCGGAGGATGGCATCGGCGCGGCGGCGCGGGTGGCGGTGTACGGCAGCGGCAGTGAGCACGGCGAGGGGGACCTCTTCGATCTCGGGCGCTGCTGGTACAGCGGCGACAGCTCGGTGGCCAACCTCTTGTGGTGCAAGCATCACTGGCGTCTGGAGAACGGCGGCGAGGCGGCCCTCGACGTGGGCTTCGATCGCAAGACCGCCGACGAGTCGCGCTTCCTCACCCAGGAGAGTGAGGTCCTCGAGATCTACGACGCCCTATTGGTGGACCACCTCTCGCGGCCGGGCCTCGAGTTGCCGGACGGCACCACCTGGGGGGCCCCGCGCGCCGTCTGGAGCGTCGGTGGCGACGAGCAGCTCGTCACCACCCGCTTTGACGTACGGCAGGGTCCCG
>JAUUZB010000444.1 GCA_030590185.1 Deltaproteobacteria bacterium | reverse complement strand
GCCGCGGCCGCCGGCGACGACAGCGGGGTGGTCGAGATCACCCCGGCAGGCGGATCCGACTCAGGAACGACCATCCGTAGCCGTTTTCCAGAGTTCCAGCGGCGGCGCAAAAAAATCGAAACGGCGATCAAGGAGGACCCGACCCTGATCAAGAAGCCAGGGGTCAAGGCGCTCTACCAACAGCTCACCACCGACACGATCCGAATCAGGCAACAGTACAAGACCAAACCCCCGAAGCGGGCCACCCCGGAACAGATCGCCCAGGCCAAGGTCAACGGTTTGGAGCGCGACGCGGCGCTCTACGAAGGGACCGTGGAGCTCGTCGACGAGCTCTACGCCCTGCTCCTCGGGGATTGAGGCCGGTCGCCCGGTCGATGGCCATGGCACGTCCGCGCGGCTTCATCGGCGTCGTTCATCTGCCGCCCCTACCGGGTGATCCCCGGGCCGGTGACGCGACCTTCTCCCAGGCAGAGGCCGCGGCTCTAGCCGACGCCGAGGCGCTGGTGCGCGGCGGCGTGGACGGCCTGATCATCGAGAACTTCGGGTCGGCGCCCTTCGTCAAGGGAACCGCGGGTGACCGGCTGCCGCCCCACCAAGTGGCGGCCCTCGCCCTCATCGCCCGGCGATGCGCGGATCTCGCCGACACCACGGTGGGCGTCAACTGCCTGCGCAACGACGCGCCCGCCGCGCTCGGCATCGCCGCGGCGGCGGGTCTCGATTTCGTGCGGGTCAACGTCCACGTCGGCGCCTACGTGACCGACCAGGGATTGATCGAGGGGGAGGCGGCGACCAGCCTGCGCTACCGCCAAGCACTCGGCGCCGAATCGGTGGCGATCCTCGCCGACCTGTTGGTCAAGCACGCCACGCCCCTCGCCCCTGTCCGCGCCACCGACGCCGCCCGGGACACCCTCGGGCGTGGTCTGGCGGACGGCCTGATCGTCACCGGCGATGCCACGGGCGCGCCGATCGCCGAAGCCTTGCTCGAGGATGTGCGCGCCGCCGCGGGTGAGGCCCCGATCCTGCTCGGCTCTGGAGTGACGCCCGAGAACGCGCCACGCCTCGCGCCCCTCGCCAACGGCGCCATCGTCGGCACCTGGCTCAAGCGAGACGGCGACGTGCGCGCCCCGGTGGATGAGGAGCGGGTTCGCCGGCTCGCTGGGGTGCTCGAGGGGAGCTTTCGCTAGACTCGACTCTCGCCAGTCCCTGCGGCCCTCGATCCCTCAGCCCAACAACGCCCCCCGCAATCCCGACGGTCGCTCGGTGCGCAGACCGATGCCATGGGCGAGTACGTCGGCGGCGCCAAAAACCCCTACCCGTCCCCGCGCCCGCGTGACGGCGGTGTAGATCAACTCACGCGTCAACACCGCTGACGGTTTCTCCGGCAGCACCAGCAACACGTCGTCGACCTCCGATCCCTGACTCTTGTGCACGGTCATGGCAAAGACCGTCTGGTGATCCGGCAACCTTGCCGGCGACACCGCGCGCACCGCCTCTCCCGATCCCTCGGTGGCAAAGAAGGCGGCGAGCCGCCCGTCGCGTTGCGGGTCGGGCAACAGGCAACCGAGATCGCCGTTGAACAAGCGCAGGGCGTAGTCGTTGCGGGTGACCATGACCGGCCGGTGGGGATAGAGAGCGCCGCGCGGGTCGAGGGAGCCGTCCGCCGCTAACAGCGACTCGACCACGCGATTGAGCGAACCCACGCCCCGCCCGCCCTGACGCACGACGCACAACACCCGCAGGGCGCCGAGGCCGCGCAGCGCCGCTGCCGGATCCGCAGTGCTGAGGTAGCCGGCCAGGCCAGCGAGCACCGGCTCGCGCAGCCAGTCGGCGAGCTCGACGGCACCAGGATCCACGAGGGTCACGTCGGGCCGGGCCGAATCGGCGAGGAGATCGAGGGCGAGGGCGGCATCACCCGCGTTGACCGCCCGGGCCAGGGCGGCGATGCCACTGTCCGCGCCGTAGCGGTAGCTGTGTTGGAGCTGCACGACGCAGTCGGCGATCCCGGCCTGGTCGGTCACCTCAGCCGGGGTTGGCAACCCGGGCACCACCTCGATCAGCTCTGCTACTTGCCCTCGCGATATGGGTCCCACGGCGGCGGCGCAGATTTCCCCCAACACCGCGCCGGCGTCGACCGAGGCGAGCTGATCTCGATCCCCGAGAAGGATCAACCGTGCCCGGGGCGGCAGCGCCTCCACTAAATGCGCCATCAAGGCCAGGTCGACCATCGACGCCTCATCCACGAGCAGGCCGTCCACCGGCAGCGGGTGATCGGCGTGAAAGGTGAACCGGGTGCCGTCGCGGCTCATGCCGAGCCGGCGGTGAATCGTGGAGGCGCTCTGAGGAACCGCGGCCCGTACCTGATCGTCGCAGGGCAAGACATCAACCGCCCCCCGGATCGATTCGGCCAACCGCGCCGCGGCCTTACCTGTTGGCGCGACCAGATCGAAACGCGGGGGGCGCTCCCCCCGGCGCAGGGCCTGCTCTACCAACAAGGCTAGCAACCGCGCCACGGTGGTCGTCTTGCCGGTGCCGGGGCCCCCGCTCAATACGCAAAACCGCCGGCGCAGGGCGGTGACCACCGCGACCCGCTGCCAGTCCGGCGTCTCGGCGGGCGTGGCGAACAGGAGGTCGAGCCGACCACGGAGCCACGCACGCTCCGCCTCGTCCGAGGGCTCCGCCGCGGCCAGGCGCGACCGCACCGCCATCGCCACCAGCTGCTCATACTGCCAGTAACGCCGCAGATAGAGCCGGGACCCGTTCAACACCAACGGCGTCGCCGCCTCCCCCTCCCCCACCAACGAGCTCTCGGCCAACGACGCGCCCCAAGCGTCGGCATCGGGCAAGCTGCGCTCCGGGATCGCTGGGGTCACCATGTGCGTCAAATCAAGACACACCTCCCCTTGCTGAACCTGTTGGCTCAATAGCGCGACCGCGAGTTGCACCTCGGGTCGGGCCTCGGATCCTAGGCGGCCGAGGGTGCGCGCCAGGTGCACGTCGAGCGGTCCGATGGCACCGGCGGCCCGTAGCTCCGCGAGTTTCGGCAGGTTCATGGCGCCCCCCCCGACGCGATCAGATCCGACAGGCCGACGGTGAGCTCGCGGCTCGGCCGGTCAAAGAACACGCCGTAGCCGGCGGGGTGCCGCGGCGACATGCCGCGCAGGAACAGGTAGTGCACCCCCCCGAAATGGGTTTCGTAATCATAGTCGGGCAGACGGTGGCCGAGGTAACGGTGCAGGGCCACGGTATAGAGCAGGTACTGGAGCACGTAGTGATGGGAGAGCATGGCGGTCTCGAGCTGCGTCGGCTCGTAGCTCCGCACCTCGCCACCTAGCCGGTTCGACTTGTAATCGACGACGTAGAAGCGGCCCTCCCGTTCGAACACCAGATCGATGAAGCCCTTGAGGAAGCCGCCGATCAAATCGCGCAGGCCAGCGATCGGCGCGGCGCGCAGGCGGGCGCCGTAGCGCGCCACGGCCGGCGTACCTGAGCTGACCAGGAGCTCCACGATGCCCTCGGCGGTGACCAAGCCAGGCACGGGCAGCATGAACTCCAGCTCGTTGATCCGGCGCTGGCTGGCGATCTCGGCCAAACAAAATGTGTCGCTGGGTTCGGTGGTGGGTAGCGGCGTGGCCAAGGTGTCGCCGACCGCCTCGCAGAGCAGATCGCACCACTCGACGCCAATGCCGTAGCGACGCAGGGCAGCCTCCACCCGCGGGCCCAGCGTGGCCAACGGTGCCGCGGTGAAGTCGAGGTGCTCGAACAGATCGTGAATCAGCAGCCCCGGCCGCGTGCCGGCTGGGAAATCGGCGAGCCGCACTGCCGCGCGATCGTCGGCGGGGGCCACCTGCTCCGCCATTGCGGCCTGCGGGTCGTAGTCGAGCCCGGCCCGCTCGAGCGGGCTCAGCGGACGGCCGTCGCCAGCGGTGAGGCTCGTGAAGCTGCTCGTCCCCCAAGAGGCGAAGGAGCCGCGCGCCCGCCGGCGAGCCTCGAGGGTGGGCTCGGCGGTTGGTGGGGATGCGTAGGTAGCGGAGGCAATGGCGGACAGGTCGGCGACGTCGATGGCACCGCCGGAGCCGGCGGCGATTGCTGCGAGCTCGCCAAGGACGGCATCGTCGTCGAGGCTGAGGATGCGCTCGGCGGTTCTCGTCGCCAGGTCGTCGCCCGGCGCGGCCTGGTGCAACAGGTAGCCGAGCGCCGATTTTTCAGCCGAGCTGATCCGACCCCACACGAGGGTGCACTGGTGCTCGGCGCGGGTGACGGCGACGTAGAGTAGGCGCAGATCCTCGGCCAGGGCTTCGCGCGCCGCGAGGGCTAGGTGCGCGCCGTTGCCGCCACCATCGATGTCGAGGGTGAAGCGGTCCTCTCGCTGCGGGTCGTGGAAGCGCACCCAGCGCTGGGCCTCCTTGCCGAGGCGAGCGCCGGACCAGAGGAAGGGGCAGTAGACGATTGGGTACTGCAACCCCTTGCTCTTGTGCACGGTCACCAGGGTGACCGCGTCCGCGTCGGTCTCGAGTCGCAGCTGCGCGGCATCGCCGTCAACCTCGGTCCGCGCCGCTTCATCTTGGCGCGCCTGGGCGAGCCACTGCACCAACCCGTTGGGGCCGAGTCGGCGCCCGGTGGCGACCCGCTGCAAGAGCTCGCCGAGGTGCAACAGGTCGGTCAGTCGCCGCTCACCGAGCGGCTGCTCCAACAGCCGCGAGCGCACCGACCGGTCGCTGAGCAAGCGGCAAAAGGCGAGGAAGAATCCCTGCTCGTTCCAGATCCGTTGCCAGGTGGTGAAACGCTCGACCCAACGCTCCCAGCCAGCGTCATCGTCGTTGAGCGCATCGAGGTCGTCAGCCCTCAGGCCGAGAAGGTCGGTGGCCAAGGCGGCGCGTACCGTGCCGCTGTCACCTGGCGCCACCACCGCCGCCAACAGGCGCTCGAGCTGCTCGGCGTCGGGGGTG
>JAUUZB010000232.1 GCA_030590185.1 Deltaproteobacteria bacterium | reverse complement strand
GGAAAAAGCGCCGATGACGTTACGGGCCACCGCGTCCTCGAGGTCGGTGTCCTCATCGATGATGCAGGCGGCGTTGCCGCCGAGCTCGAGTACGACCTTCTTCTTGCCGGCCTTGGCCTTGAGCGCCCAACCCACGTCCGGGGAGCCCGTAAAGGACAGGAGCTCGAGCCGCTCGTCGGTGCTGAACAGGCCGGCACCTTCACGGCGGCAGGGCAGGATCGAAAACGCGCCCTTGGGGAGATCGGTCTCGGCGAGGATCTCCCCGATCAGCAGCGCCCCGACCGGGGTGAAGCTCGCTGGCTTGAGAACGAAGGGACAACCGACCGCGATGGCCGGCGCCACCTTGTGCGCCGCGAGGTTGAGGGGGAAATTGAACGGGGAGATGAAGGAGCAGGGCCCGACCGGCACCCGCTTCCAATAGCCCCGGTAGCCACGGGCCCGGGCCGAAATCTCGAGATTCATGACTTCGCCGTGGATCCGCACGCTCTCTTCGGCGGCGACCCTGAAGGTATCGATCAGGCGCGTGGCCTCGCCCCGGCTGTCGCGGATCGGCTTGCCCGCCTCGATGCAGAGCGCCATGGCGAGCTCATCGAAGCGCTCCTCGAAGCGGCGCACGCAATGATCGAGCACCGCCTTTCGCTCGAAGGGCGCCAACTCCCGCATGGCCGGGGCGGCCGCGGCGGCGGCGCTGATGGCATCCCCGATCACCTCAGGATCCGCCATCGGCACGCGGGTGGCGACCTCGCCGGTGTACTTGTCAACTACCGCCAGATCGGTGTTCGGGGTCTGGGGCTCGTTGGCCAGGAAGTAGGGGTAGGACTCGCGCAGCGCCATGGCCGCCTCCTCTGGGCCCGGCAGCCGACGCCCGACACGCCGGCGTGTTGGCCCGGTAGTGTCCCGTCGGCGGGCGGCTGCGAGCCCGCGACTCGGTTCGGATCGGGTCCTATCAGAGTCGCGGGCCCGAGCCCATGGTGGGCCCGAGCCCTGGGTGAGACCACCTAGAGCGAAACCGAGCCACGGCGAGAGGGACGCTGCGGCTCGGCCACTCAATGGTCCGTGGCGAGCACGGCCGGTGGTGCGGGCGCTAGGTTAGAAGGGCAGGCTGTTCTCCTGGATCACCGGAGCCGGCGCCTCCTGGTCCTCGTGTTTGGCGTCACCGAGGAACTGGATGCTGTGGGCGATGATCTCGGTGGTGGAGCGGTCCTTGCCATCCTTGTCCTGCCACTTGTTCGTCTGGATCCGGCCCTCGACGTAGACCTGCCGGCCCTTGGACAGATAGCGGTGCGCGTTCTCGGCGGTCTTGTCCCAGGCCACCACCCGGTGCCAGTCGGTCTCCTTCTTGGCCACGCCGGTGGCCTTGTCGGTCCAGGCGCGGTCGGTCGCCACGCTGAAGGTGGTCCGGGAACCGCTGTCAAAGGTCTTCATCTCCGGATCACGGCCGAGTCGACCGATGATCATGGCTTTGTTCACGCTCATTGTGTACCTCACTTGGTTGGGAGCAATTGATGCAGCCCCTCTTTGCACCCGGTGTGCCGACACGCAGGTGAAGGAGATCAAAGGGTTGGCGCCCCAACCGAGACCGAGTCGTCGCCCGATGGGACACGTCGTCGCAATCTTGGACGCCGTGCGACAACCGATCAGACCACGGCCAAAAACCCGAGCCCGTGGAGACGCTGCAACCGCGAGCCGACGTCCTCCGGCAAGCCGAAGCGGACGGTGAGATCAGCAAGCGAACGCGTGCCATCGAGCTCCGGCGCTAACCGCAGCCACCACCCATCCGGGTCCTCGAAGCTGTGGCGCCGGTCCTGCTTGTGAACCCAGCTGACGGCGTTGGTGCTGCCTCCCCTGGTCACGCTGCGCTGGCTCCCGACCCAGGCGCCGTCGACCAGCAAGGGCTGGAGGCTCGGGTCGGTGAAGTCGACCTCGCGTGCCACGTTCTCCGGGTGAAACGCCTCCTGGTGGGTGGAGAACCAGGCCGCCTCGGCCTTGACCTCATCCCGCCAGAGCGCCGGATCGATACCGAGCTCGGCGCAGGCGGCAAAGAACGACTCGACCTCGGGCCAGGGATCCGGCTCATAGCCGAGCAGCCGCATCGGCAGCTCGAGCAACGGCGAGATCACGGCGCGCACCGCCGCCGGCATCTCCTCGAGGTACCGGCCAACCCGACGCGGACCGCGGGCTTGGATGGTGGAGAAGCCCACCCCACCTTCCTTTCCCGGCGCGTCGCGCACCTCACCGGCGAGCACCTCGACCTCGGGCGCCGGCTCCACGCCGATGAAACGTTGGACCTCCTCGAGCAGCCCGCGCGGGTCAGCTACCAAATCCTCGTAACGATAGCGCCGGAACGCCTGGCCACCGGCGAAGCGCAGGTCCAGCCAGGAATGCGCGACGTGGTAGGCCCAGGAGGCGGCAGCCCGCACCAGCGGATCGTCGAAATGAGCGGCGCACCAGAGCCCGAGCGGATCCGGCGCCGGACCGAGCAGCCGCTGGTCCCCGCGAGCGGTGAGCGCGCGACGCAGATCCTCCATGGAGCAGGCCGTGTCACGTCCGTCACGCACCAGCTGAATGAAGCGGGCGTCGGGAAACAGCGCCTTGACGTAGTCGACCTGGATCGAGAGGGTCGAGATCTTGAGCAGGAAGTGCTCGCAGCCGCTCTTGGCGCGCTCGGCGGCGATCGCCTCCCGGTATTCGGCCACCAGCGCCGGTGAGGCCTCGGCGGTGGTCAGGTGATAATGATCGGCGCGCTCGGTGCGCTCCCGAAAACGCGTCAGGTCGTGATGGAAGCGATGGAAGTCCTCGCCGTGAACCGTGAGGGCCGGATGGGCGGCCAGCAGGTCCTTGAGCAGGGTCGTGCCGCTACGGGGCGGACCGATGATGAAGGTCTCCGACACTATGGGTCGTCATTATCGGTCAATCCGGGAGAGGGACAAACCGAGTTTTGCCCTTCCCCCGGGAAGAACTATCCTGTCGAGATGCCCCGCGTGAAGCTTCGCGAACAAGCGACCTACGATTTCAAAACCGAGCTCGAGCTCACCAGCGCCGAGATCAACGACGCCGGACACCTGAGCTTTGAACGGGTCCTGAGCCTGGCACGCCTGGCCTGGCAGGCGTTGTTCGCCGAGCTCGGGGTGCGCGACACGGATCTCGGGGACGGGGTCACCGGCATCATCGTCAGCGACCTGGTGGTCAACTACCGGGGCGAGGCCTTTGAAGGTGACCGGATCGTGATCGGCGTCTGTCGCTTCGAGGTCAGCGACTCGACCTTCCGTCTAGCGATGCGACTCCGGGTCACCGGCAGCGAGCGGCTCGTGGCGCTGATCGAGCTGGGGATCGTGGCGTTTGAGTACGGCGCCCACGTCAAGGCGACGTTTCCTGGGGAGATGGTGACGCGGCTGCGGGAGATGGCGGGTTGACACCTGAGCGCAGGCACGGCCGCGCTGGTCATTGCGCTAGCCGCCAGCCAACAACGCCCACCCCAAGCCGATCATAAAGAACGACAACACGCCGTACCCCACGAAGGTGCTCGCGAAGATCCGCAACGGTACCCCGCGCCCCAGCCGCCGGCCGAGGACGAATGGATAGGCGGCGCGCGCCGCGACATAGATACCACCACCGATCGTAGCGCCCTGCGGCCCAACGAACACCGCGTACAGCCAGAGCAGGGCGAGGAAGGGTCCCATGTGCTCCACGGTGTTGAGCACCACGCGGTCGGCGGCGAGCATGGTGCGGTCCTGGTTGAAGTAGCGGTCGAACTTTTCGCCCCGCTCGCGGTACTCGCTGGCCAAGCGGGTCTTCACCCGCAGTTGATAGCCCTGGAAGGCATAGTAGACCGCCACGTAGGCGAGGGTGATCGCGATCGGTCCGGCGTAGGTGGTGATCTCCATCGGGCCGGCATAGCGGAGCCGAGGATGGCAGGCCAGGGCACGAGCTGGAACCGTCCCCGGAGGGTCTCGGGCACGAAGCCGGCACCGAGTCGAGGTGCTGTTGATTCGCGTCACGGGATATCTACCGAGCAGCGGACGAACGAGGCCCCGGGCCTCAATCCCTTTTCCAGGCCAACCCAACGATGGCCCAACCCAGCCACCTTCGTTATGCTCGCCTTGGAGGCGCGATGGCGACGCGTCGGAAACGAATCCCGTGCGACACCTGAGGGAAATGGCCGCAGCGCTCGTCATCGTGGTGCTGACGGGGTTGGCGACCGCTTGCGGAGACGCTGGGGTGACGGCGACGTCCGAGCGCGAACCGTTTGCCACGCCCGTGACGGCGGCGGAGCGCCCCCTTGCTCAGCAGACCTCCGGCCCGATCGATTTCTTCGCCCCGGTGGCGCCCGCGGAGCTCGCGACCTGCGTGGTCGACGCTGACTGCATGTTGCGGCCCCGCACCTGCTTCGGGGTCTGCTGCGGATTCTTCTCCGATACCAACGTCATCGCCGTCGCCACGGACAAATGGCTCCTCTACGGGCTGCGGGTGTGCCGAAACGTCCCGAGCTCCTGTTACACCTGCTGGGTGGAGGAGCCGAACCTGATCGCGGTTTGCACGGACGGTCACTGCCGCGTCGCCGGCGGTGCCTGAGCGCGGGGGCGCCCTAGCGACGGGCTAGAAGCTCGGCGCCTGGATCGGATCTGTGCTGCAGTACGGCTCGAAGCTGTCGACGCAGACCCCGCCTAGGTCCCCGCAGTCGACGGCTATGGAGACATCCAGACAGGCCCGCAGGACATTCCCTTCGCAATGCACCGGGGCTGCGATGGGGCAGAGGTCCCGATCCGGACGGCCACAGGTGGAAACGTCAAAGCCGAAACCGGAATCATACCGCAAACAAACGGTGCGAATGTTGTTCCGGGCGCAGTCCACCCGCAACTCCCAGCCGGTCTCGCCACACCCCACCACGACCTCACCGTCGCACCACGTTTCATATAAATCTGCCTCGCAGGCGGTCAGCGGTGAGCTCACACACTCCGGCCCCACGCCTCCATCATCGGCACAGGTACCGCCGACGAGATCCCCCTCGCTGCAGTCCTCGGTCCAGAGGTACCAATCCAGGCCGTTACCCCAGCATGCTTCCACGGTATCCCCAACGCAGAGCGAAGAGCTCCCGCTGCAGGTGCCAGCTGAACAAATGGGCATGCCGAAATCGGAGGTCTGGCAGCTAGAGCAGGTGTCCACCACCGGAAGGCCGTTGACGCAATCGGCGAGCGACGCGTCACCGACGCACTCGAGCTCGGCCAACGGGGCGCACTCCTGACAGGCGTACAGCTCCTCGCAGCTGTCTGCGTTGGCGGCGCACTCGACGAACGCCGCCGGCGACGACTCCACCGCGTCGAGCGCCGTGACGCAATCGTTGATGCGAAAGGCGTTCACCCAGCCGACGTTACAGAAATGGAGCCGCGCACAGGCCTCGATGGCCTGGTCGGCGTCTGTCCGGGCCGGTGCGGTGTCACACCCGCCGGCCAACACCCAAGCGACCAGCAACCACGCACGCCGCCCGGTGCGCTTGGTGTCGGCCGTCACCGCTGAGCTCTCCAATGGCATCCTCGCCCCCCCATTTCGACGCCCGAGCGCCGGCGCGTTCAGTGGCCCATCCAAACCAGCCCTATAAGCCGGGTTTTGTCCCCACCACGCCGCGAGTCACCTCGAAACGGGGTGGGCAACGGTCATTCATCTAGGCGTACGATTGCTCGCACGCTCGAGCTGCCAACCCGAATCTCTCCCGCCGGGCCGGCGGGTCGTGCCCGAAGGCACGAACGAGACTCCTATTCGGCATTGCTCCGAGTGGGGTTTACCGTGCCGTTGACGTCGCCGCCAACGCGGTGCGCTCTTACCGCACCTTTTCACCGTGACCACCTCACGCCGAGGCGCTACGGGTGGCCGTCTGCTCTCTGTGGCACTTTCCGTCGAGTTACCTCGCCTGGCCGTTAACCAGCACCCTTGCCCTGTGGAGCCCGGACTTTCCTCCCGTGGGGCGAACCCCACCGGCGACCGTTCAGTCTGGTCTGGATGGACCGGGGGGACCGTATCAAACGGATTTGTGGGGCGGAAGCCTTGGGCGATCTGGGCGCAGTGGCCGATCCTCGGAGTCGGTGCCTTTTTGGGTGGAGAGGATGAAGAGCCCATCGAGCAGGGACCAGAGGATGCCGATGCCGCCGAAGGGACCGAGCACCAGCTGGGCGAGGCCGCGGAAGAAATGGCCTGTGTAGATGCGGCCAAAGCCGCCCAAGCCCATCATCGCCGGGACGATTTGCAGGATCCCCGCCACGATCTTGCGCCGGGGGGAGTAGGGTCGGCCGGTGTATGGGGAGATGCCGTAGGGGGCGTCCGCCACGCTCACCGGACCGGTCATGGCGGTGCTCTTGGCGGCGCCGCGAGTTGCCCTCGGGGCCGGCTCCACGATCTCGGCCTCGATCACCTCTGGCTCGGGCGCCGGCAACGCCGCCGGCTTCTCATCGGCGGGTAGCGCCGCCCGGGCCTGCTCAGCGGCACGCTTGAGGCCGGCGAACTCGTAGACCACCTCGCCGCTGTCGTCGATCTGCACCTCGGCCACGCCCTGCACGCACATCTCTTCGAGGGCCGCCTTGCTCTCTGCCACGCCGAGCTGACATCCAGCCGCTACCTCGGCGATCGTCAGGTCGCCCCCGCGCGCCGCCGCGAGCTGCAATACTTTTTGCTCGC
>JAUUZB010000372.1 GCA_030590185.1 Deltaproteobacteria bacterium | reverse complement strand
GGCAGCTCGCCGGTGGCGCGGGACCAGGCCTTCATCGCCCCGTAGGTCGAGATGAATGCCATAAAGCGGATCGCCAGGGCTCGCTGTTCCGGGGTAGCGCGCGCCGAGATGGCGGTGCCCCAGCTGTTGCCGTAGGTGGCGCGGATGCCGAGGGGCGAGATCGGCAGCGGCGCCACGCCGAAGTCGAGGTCCTTGCCGTGCCGGCGTAGGGCCGAGAGCTGCCAGTTGCCGTTGACCATCATGGCGGAGAGGCCGAGGCGAAAGGCGTCGAGGTCGGTGGGGAAGGTGATGGCGGTGGTTTGGTGGCGGCGGACGAAGTCGGTGTACCAGGTGAGGGCGGCCACGCCGGCCGGTCCATTCCACGCCACCGCGGTTTGGTTGTCGTTGAGTAGTGGGACCCCCGCCTGGGGCAACAAGGCATCTACGAAGAAGTTCCAGCCCTGGCTCTCGGAGCGACCGAGGCTGGCGCCGGCTTGGATCAGGCGGCCGTGCTCGTCGCGTTTGGTGAGACGTTGGGCCATGGTCACCAGTTGGTCCCAGGTCTCCGGCGGCGTGTCCGGATCGAGGCCGGCCTCCCGGAACAGGGTGCGATTGTAGAATAGCGCGAGGTTACCGGCGCCGATGGGCATGGCGAACAGCGTGCCGTCGTGGCGGAAGTTGTCGAGGATGGGGAAGAAGGCTTCGCGGTGCTCGGCGCCGAGCGACTCGGGCAGGGAGGTTACCAGGCCCTTTTTGGCAAAGGTGTAGACCCAGCTGTGGTGGATGTTGACCAGCTCCGGGCCGTCGGATGTCATCAGGCTGGTAGCGAGCTTGGTGCCGAAGACTCCCTGGGGAAAAGTGCGCAGGGTGATGCGGGTGCCGGGGTTGGCCGCCTCGAACTCGGTGATCAGGGCCTGCATGCCCAGGCGCTCGGGCTCGTAGTGGTGGCGCCAGTAGACCAGCTCGAGGGTATCCGGTGTTGGGTGCGCGCCGGTGGGCATCGCGGGGTCGGTGCAGCCAACCGCCGACGCCAGCAAGAGAACCAGAACGCCGCGTGTCACGACAACCTCCGCTGTCCATCATGCCCGGGGTGATGGTTGGGCTCAACCGTCGACCTGCCCTGGCGGTGGGGAAGCGGCCAGCTGGCTCGTAACTTTCTAGGGGCTCGTCGGTATCGAAACACAGAGCATCTGTTGTCCGGTGTTCCTGTTTCTCGAGGAGTGAGAGCCCCATGAAGCTGCCCAAGAATTCCCATCGCAATGCGATCGATCAAACCCAGCGCGCCGTCACGAGCTGCGTCTTCATCGGCGCGCTGCTCTTCGTGGGTTGCGACGGAGGAACCTCCGACGATGGCGGAGGCGACGCAGGGCCGATAGGCGCCATGGTCTACTTCGTCGACCCGCCGGTGGTCTACAACGGCATCGACACCGAGATCACCATCTACGCCAGCGACGTGACCGCCCCGGTGACGGTGGAGCTCTTGCCGGCGTCCGGCGTAGCCCTCGCCCTCACCGTTTCCGATGACTCCAACACCGATCAAATCCGCGCCCTGGTTCCGGCCGGGACCGCGGCCGGGACCTACGACCTACGCCTCACCGGCGGAGACGCTGAAACGGCCGTGACCGATGCCGCCCTCGAGGTGGTGGAGCTCACCGAGCTCGATCTCCTGGCGGTGCAGCCGGCCTTCGGGGCGGGGGAGATCGAGACCGCCATCACCCTCACCGCTGACGACGCAGGCGGCGGGTTCCTCGCCATTCCTCGTCTCTACCTCCGCCCCAGCGGCGGTGGCGCCGCCGTGATCATCCAGGCGGTCACCTTCCTCGACAGCTCCACGGTCACGGCCGAAGTGCCCTCTGGTCTCGCGGTTGGCAGCTACGACTTTATCGTGGTCAACCCGGACGGCAAGGTCGGTGTCTCCGATAACCCAGCGGAGCAGTTCCTCATCCTCGCCGCCCCGCCGCCGCGGATCGATGGCATCAGCCCCGGGTCGGTGCGAAACGATCCGGGCTGCACCTTGACCCTCGCCGGCCAGAACTTCGCCTCGCCGGTGGTCGAGCTCAACTGTGAGGCTCCAGATGGCACCACCTCGACCCTCGCCGTGACCGAGGTCAGCAGCGACGCGACCTCCTTCGAGGGCACCTTTGACGCCGACAGCCTCAGCGAAGCCTTCTGCATCGTTCGCCTCACCAACGCCGACACGGCCTTTGACGAGTTCTCGGCCCTGGTGGTGACCGGGTACGACCAGAAATTATTCCCCTTCGCCGCCGGGCCTGACCTGTCGACCGCCAGGCGATCACCGGCCGCGGCGGCGGCGCGGGTCAACAACGCCGCGCGGTATGTCTACGCCATCGGTGGCGACGACGGGACCGACGGCAACACCTTCGACACGGTGGAGGCTGCGGCGGTGGACATCTCCGGGCGCCTCCACGACTTTCACACCCTGCGCTATCGTCTGGCGACCCCGCGGGCGATGCACGGGTCTGCGGCCATGGGTCGTTTCGTCTATGTCATCGGCGGCACCGAGGATGGGAGCGCCGCCCTGACCAGTATCGAGCGGGCCCACGTCCTGTCCCTAGACGAGCGGCCCCACATCGAATCAGTGGACTTGGGAGTCAGCGAGACCGACGGGCTCGGGGCGGGTACCTGGTACTACCGGGTAGCGGCGCTGCTGCCTGCTGACGATCCCCTCAATCCGGGCGGCGAGACCCTGGCCTCCGAGGCCTTCGTGGTGCGCGTCCCGGACCTCGGCGACGCCTTGGTGCAGGTGACGCTCGAGTGGACCGCGGTCGACGACGCGGTTGGCTACCGGATCTATCGCAGCCCCGCCGCCGGTGCCGCCGCAGGTGAGGAGCGTCTGGCGTGGGAGACCACCGCCGTCTCGACCGGCATCGACGATGGCAAGACCGCCTCGGGCGACGCGGCCTTGCAGGTGGGCGCCCTGGGCAAGTGGCACCAGCCGATGACCGCCGCCGCCGCCCCGTTAGCCCTGGCCGAGGCACGAAAGGGCGCCGCCGTCACCCAGGTGATGAAGCCGGACGGCAGCGGCTTTGTCATCTACATCCTGGCCGGCGATGATGGCACGGGCGTCCAGAACAACTATCAAACCTGCGTGATCGACATCGCCGCCGATGGTGGCCAGAGCATGGCGCAGAATTGTCAGGTGGGAAGCGAGACCTTTGCCAGCCCGCGTTGGAAGGCCGGCGCCTATATCGCCACGCCGGACAACGCCCCCAACGTCGGCGCCGCCTACTATCTCTACCTCGGCGGCGGCGTTGACCCCGGTGACGTGGCGGTCAACGACTTCGACTGGGCCGAGATCCAGTGGCCGGCGGGCGACCTGACCGCCTTTGCCAGCTTCGGCGGCAGCGCCACCATGAACAACCAGGCCGGCTATGCGCCGATGGTGGCCAACAACCACATCTACGCTTTTGGCGGCAAGGACAACGGCCCCAGCGATATCAACCACCAGACCTACATCTGCAACAACGATGGCCTCGGCTGCAACGACGTTTACCCGCCCGAGACGCGCAACTGGACCAACACCGAGGCGACGCTAACGACGCCCCGCTATCTGATGGGATCCGCATTGGAGAGCGCCTTCATCTATCTGGTGGGTGGAGAGACACCCGACGGTACCGCCACCGCGACCACCGAACGCACCGTCTGGTAGCCGAGCCCTATCCTCGTCGCGCCCGCCGCGGGGCGAATCGGCGTGACGGGGGCGGCGTTAGCCGGGGCTCTTCGATCAGCCCCCGGCCATGATCTGCATGACGGTCACGGAGTCCCCGTCCTGGAGCTCGACCGTCATCGCCTTGCCATCGACCTTCTCGTCGTTGATCACCAGAAACAGCGGCGGCCGCAGCTTTTTGATCGCCTTGAAGACCGGCTTGCTGATGGCGCCGGCGCGATAGACGGCCTCGATCGCCTCGAGGACCCGCGCCCCCGGCTTCAGCTCGACGCGTTCAGCCAACGCCAGAGAATCGACCCCGAAGGTGCCGACGACTTTGACCTCGATCTCGATCCCGTTCCCCGCCCGAGCTCACGCCTCGGCTTGGCCGTAGAGATCCTCAGCCACGTCGGCGAGGTCGAGCCCTAGCAGGGTGTGCTTCTCCGGTTTGGCGGTCTCGCGGTTCCAACCCATGCCGGAGAGGAACTCGGCCTTGAGCTCGTCGGCATCGATGCGGATTCCCTTGAGCGGCCCGGCGTCCAGGGCCGGCTTGCCGATCACCCGTTTGGGCAGCTTGTAGTCGACCAGGATGTCGATGCCGTGCTTGATGTTGAATGCCTGGCGCAGCGCCTGGATGCGCGCCCCCACCGTTAGGTAATGCTCCGCCGGATAGGTCCAGCCGGTGGCAGCATTGATGTAGTCCGGCAGCGGCAGGCGGCCGCCCATCTGGATACCGAACAGGCACATGCCGCAGCCGTTGGCGGTCTGCATGTACTTGCTGGCCTCCACCAACAGGAGGTTCTTGTCCGGGGTCGCCTCGTAGCGATCCTTGGGTCGGTAGAAGGCGGGCATCTTGGGCAGGCCGCGGAAGATCTTGTGCAGGGCGAAGATCTCGAGCCACTGGTAGCCGTGGTTGGTGTGTCGGCCCGGGGTAGGCTCGCAGGCGTAGGAGATCGCGAAGCCCGGGTCGAAGCGGGTGTCGTGCATGGCGAGCTCTTGACCGCCGGCGTGCATCGCGAACTCCTCGGAGCCCTTGCCGATCTCGGCCGCAGCCCGCTTGACGCCGTCGGCGAACAGCGCCCCGCAACCCTCGCGGGCGATCATCTTCTCCACCAGGGCGATCGCCGCCCCGGCGTTGCCCCAGGTCAGGTCGAGGCCATCGACCTCATCCCGGGAGAGGATGCCGCGCTCGCAACACTCGATGGCAAAGGCGACCGTGCCCCCGGCGGAGATGCTGTCCATACCGGCGCGGTTGAGCTTGTCGTTGAGCTCGAAAATGGCGCCGAGGTCGTTGTTGAGGATCAGGGTGCCGAGGGCACAGCAGGTCTCGTACTCCGGCTTGTGCATCTCCTCGATCGGGTACTTGCCGTCCGGTATTTTGACGATACCGCCGCAGCCGAGCGGGCAGGAATAGCAGTGGTACTTCTTGGTCTCCCGGTCGGTGATGTTGACCGGGTTGATCTTGCTCGAGTGGGTGCCGACCGGGTAGTCGCGGCTTCCCACCCCGCCCCAGTTCTTGCAGGGCGAGTCCCCCGACTCCGACGAGATGACGTTGGTGGAGATGGTGCCAAAGCGGGCGAAGGAGGTTTTGATCAGGTCGCCGGTGTAGGCCATCTGCACCGGCGAGATGCGCAAAAAGGAGCCGAGCCGGTTGGTGATGCCGCGGGTGAAGAGCTTTTTGGCGCCCATCCCGAGGTGGAACCACTTGAGGAAGGTCTTGTTGAGGGCTTTGACTCGCGCCCGATCCGCCACCTGGACCTTGCC
>JAUUZB010000340.1 GCA_030590185.1 Deltaproteobacteria bacterium | reverse complement strand
CGTCCCAGAGCGGAGCGTAGTAGGGCGCGTAGAGGTCGGTGAACAGGGTCGCGTGCCCACCCTGGGCGGCGCCCCAGATGATAACCTGCGAGCCGGTGACCGCTTGCAGATCTCCGGCCTGTTCGAGATCCTCCTCGATCGCCTGCACCGCGGTCATCGCATCCCACGACGCGAGGGCGGTGGCCTCGCCGACCAGATAGGGATGGAACATGGTGGAGGGCTCGCCCATCCCGGTCAGACCGATGTAGTCGGGCGCCACGGTGACGTACCCCTGGGAGGCCATGATCATGGCGGAGAGGGCGCCGTCGCTGCGGTCGTCGTGACTCGGCGAGCAGTCGTCCATAAAACCGGTGGTGCCGTGCAGCCACAGGATGTAGGGCGCCTCGATCGGCTCGTCGAGATCCTCATCCTCCGGGAAAGCAACAATGCCGGTCGCCTCCACTCGCTCCCCGCGGTCCTGGGTTTCGTAGCGGAAGCGGTAGACGACCGCGCCGTACTTCGCGCCGATGGCCGCCCCCTGATAACCCGCCTCCTCGATGGCGGTGTCGATCAGGCTCTTGGGCCAGTGATAGAGCGGCAGCTCCTCGTAGGCCACCAGATCGCCGGTGGTGCTCGGGTCGAGCCACGCATAGGTGTCCATGCCGCAGACCGCGGTGTCGAGGGGCGGCACCCAGGGGTCCTCCTGGTCAATCGGCTCCTCGGAACAGGCAACGGTGAGCAACGCGACGATGGCGGGCGCCAGGACAAACGGGAGCTTGCGCATGGATGGACCTACTTCAGGGTATTTCGGGTGCGGTCTTCGTAACACGATTCTGATGGGCCCGTCAGGACGAAACCCTGGGACCACCGCGCGTTGACCTACCTACGACCCGTCCTCGTCGTGCCCAATGTCACAGATGTTGGCCGAGTCGCGGCTAGTTCCCTCGTAGTCCACGGTGAGGGTTGCGGGGAGCACGGGCTGCGAGCCGGCGCCGTCGAGCAACAACCCGCTGGCGCTTTGGGCGGTGTGGAAATCGCTGTGGGCGAGCGTGCCTGGCCTCTCTGATATGTCGGTGTCGCTGCCCGCGAACTCCGGGTCACCCTCGAGGTTACCGACGAAGTTGGTGTCGGTGGTCGGGGCGGCGGTGGCGATGAGGCAATCGGCTCCCACGACGTCCGTGCTCGACGCTGCGCACCATTGGGTCGCGTCCGACTCGAGGTAGGCCCAGGTCTCGGAGGTTCCGAGCTCGGTGCGACCGGTCATCTCATCCTGGATGAAGAGGTTGTACTGCACCTCGGTGGCGGTGAAGAGATCGACCGGAGCTCCCGGCTGGATCTCACGCACGCCGTAACGCACACAGGAGCGTCCACCGGCGTCGATGATGTTATTGTAGATGCCGACGAGACCACTCTCCCCGGCTGCGGGGTTGAGGTCGAGCCCGATGGCCCAGGCCTCGATCGCCGGGCTCGCGGTGCAGTCAGCGGGCATGGGCCCCTGGGCGTTGACGTAGTTGTTGAAGAACGCCACGCCACCCTCGGCGGAGCCAGAGTCGACGATCTGCACGCCGGTGGCGCCGGCGGCGCCGTCGAACCCACCGAAGATCCGGTTGTTGAAGACCGAGGCAGGGAGGATGATGTTGTCGGTGACGAACAGGCCGGTTGAACGGAAGGTCCCGTCGAGGGCGTCACAGCGTGGGTCGTGAGTGGTCCAGGTAACCAGCCCGCAGGCCTCGATGAGGTTCGCCTCGATGTCGCACTGGCGGCCGACGTTGACCACCCTGGCGCCCGCCTGGACGATGCCGCCGCTGACCGCGCCGCCCCAGATGTGGTTGTGGCGAACCACGAGGCTGTCGAGGTCGGCGACGTCGAGGCCGATGGCGGTACCCACGCCGGTCATTCCGTCGCGGGCATACCCACCGTAGACCTCCTGCAGGCTGTTCGAGGTGCCGATGACCTGAAGGGTCGCGCCGTCCCCGTCGCCTGGCAGGAACTCGATCCCCTTGACCATCATCGGCGTGACCGCGGTTTCGTCGTCGAACGCCGGAGGCACTCCGGCGATGGTGCCGTTGGTGGTGATGGTTGCCCAGGTGGCCGGGCCGGCGAGCGGGAAGATGTCCGGCTTGAGCAGCTGCATCCCCGCTGCGTAGCCATAGCCCCGTCCACCTACGATCGAGGTGTTGCTGGTCACGGTGGCGCTCGCAAAGGCGATGCGAATGCCGAGGACGAACTGCGGTCGCAGGATCCCGGATCCGTCCGGCTCGGGGTTGCCGGCGATGGTGGTGTTGCCCGCGATGTTGACGCTCGGTCCTACGCCGGGCCCGAGGGGGCTCGGGTCGCCGATGACATCGATACCGACCGCCACCGACAGGGCCTCCGGGGCGCCGCCCGCGGCGATCACGCCGCCCCCTTCGATGGACCCGTTGTTCGCGATGGTCTTCGTGCCGTCGCCACCGGCGAAGTTGATCCCAATACCGAGGGCGGTCGGCATGAGCAGAGTGTTGCTGCTCAGATCTCCTGGGCCACAGGCCGGGGTGCAGCCACGGATCAATTGATTGTTGGTGATGGCGAGCTCGTCGGGGGAGTCGATGAGGATACCGGCCGCCCCGAAGGTAGGGGGTGTGTCGAAGCCTGGCACGGCGATGGTAATGCCATCCACGGTGGCGCCTCCGAAGATCTCGACGTTGCCATCAATAGTAATCGGTGACGTGTCGTCGACAATGATCCCCACGGCCATCTTGCCGCCGGCGATTGGGGCGCCGCTGCTGGCGTCTACGTCGGCGCCGGACACGAGGTTGCCGTCGCTGACCACGATCGAGTCAGCGCTCTGGGCTGCGATTCCGATGAGCAGCGGGATATAGCCGAACATATTGGATGACGGCTCGCCGCCACGCAACTCGTTGCCACCGTCGATGAGCAGGATGGTGGTGTTGGTGCCTCCGGGCAACAGGACGGCGACGCCAGCACCAAAGGCCTTGCCACCCTTGATCACGTTTCCGCCGGTGATCCGTGCATCACCGACGTCGACAAAGGTCACGCCGATCGCAGCACCGCCGCCGTCGGGGTTCCCGGTGATCGAGTTTGCCGTGCCGTCCGCGTCGAGATCTGCGATCTGCACCATCGAGACACCAGTGAACACCACGCCGCGCGACTCAGCCATGGAGACGCCACCAACGATGATGTTGTCATCCAGGATCACGTCCAACGCACCGCCGACCTGGCTAGCGGTGATGCCAACCGCTACGGTGCCGGTCAGTCCAGCCGGCATCCCGCCGTGCATCGTGTTGTCCCGAACCACCAGGCTCCCCTGTCCAGCGAACCGTACCGCCGCCGTGTTCGCGCCACCGCTGGCGCCGGCATTGATCGTACTATTGAGGATGGTGAAATTGGCATTTCCGCTGATGTCGATCGCGGTACGATTGACCGTCCCATTGCCGCCGACGTACCGGTCGTTGCCCGTGTCGTCCTCGCAGTAACGCACCACCGGTGTCGGCGTAGCGAGCCCGGCCGAGCTGTTGTTGCTGTCGATCCCGATGCTGCTGGTTGGCGCGTTGCTCGGGGCGACCGCGTCGATGATATTGGAGTCCAAGATCGCCGAGCTGCTGGTCAGGGTGATGTTGGCCTTCTCGGCCATCGCCGAGGCGGGGTTCGAGGTGATGCAGAACTGTTCGAGAAGATTATCGGTGCCAGCGTTGAACTGCATGCCGCTGGCCGTGTTGGTCTCGATGACCGTCGCGCCGTTGCCCGGGGTTCCGGTGTCGCAGCTGGCGCTCGCTGCGCGGTTGCTCAGGTCGAAGCGGTCGAGGTAGCCGCCGCGGATGGCCGGGTTGGTGGTCGCGTCGGAGATCAACAGGCTCTCCGCCACCTCAACGTCCGTGGAAGTCCCCTGCACGTAGGTCCCCGCCACGACCCACACGTCGGTCAGGTCGTTGGCCTGGGCCCCGTTGACGCCGCCCTGGATCGTGCACCAGGGATAATCCGGCGTGCCGCATTCCCGGTCGGTGATGCAGTCATTGACCGAGACGTAGGCGTCGGTCTCCACGACCTGCACCGTCACGGTGGACGGATCCGACAACACGTACCCGTCCCCAACCACCAGGGTGTAGATGTACTCATCCTTGCAGATCCCGCCGACCAACGACGGCGTCGCCGAATTCGGGTCATCGAGGGCCGGCGCCCCCGCCTCCGGGGTCCAGGAATAGGAGAGGCTGTCCCCGTCCGGATCCGAGCTGCCCGTGCCGTCGAGCGCAATGGTCGCCCCCGGTGCCCCGATGACGATCGGCCCACCGGCGTCCGCCACCGGCTGTTGGTTGACGGTGATGGTGAACGCCGCGGTGACGCTGCCGCCCTGGGGATCCGCGGCCGGGATGCTCACCGGATCCGCGACGCCGGTATCCTGCCCCGGATTAGCCGGCGCGATGGTCAAGGTGACGACCTCGCCCGTGGTCACCTCGGTGACGTAGGCTGGTAGGGTCATGTTGCCGACCACGTCGACGGTGACGACGTCGCCATCCGGATCGGAGAAGATCACGTCCACGTCGACGCTCTCCCCCACGGTCACCACCGGATCGCCGACCGGGGAGAGCACCCAGACCGGATCGATGTTGTCAAAGGTGACGTTCTGGGTGATCACCACGGGGTTGAGCTGCTCGTCGGTAACCGTGAAGGTCACGTCAAAGGTCGCGGTGCCACCGGCCCCGGCGTCGTCGTTGTCCGGGTCGAGGACCACGTCGACCCCGAGAAGGAGTCCTGGGCCGTCATCGAGGATCGTCACGCCGGTGTCCGGCGCGGCGCTGACGTCGGTGGCGGTGACGGTGAGCTGATCGCCGTCCGCGTCCGAACAGGTAAAGGCAACCACCAGGGGGCCGGTTCCCTCCCCGAGCTGGACCGGGGATGAATTGGGTACGCAGACCGGCGGTACGGTGCTGATGCAGGCGGCGGTGTCAAAGGAACAGTCCCCGGCGCAGGCCAGGGTCCCGCCCGTGAATCCAATGTCGACACATACGACGCCGCCGAGCTCGGCGTTGTCGCAGTCCTCGTTGCCCTCGATCACATCGTTGCCGCAGGTCTCGGTGCCGCTGCAGCCGGAGACGTCGAACGCGCAGGCCACATCGCAGAGCAGCGTGCCGCCGGTGAGATTGAGAGAGGCGCAGTCCTCCCCACCGAGCTCGCTACCGTCGCAATCCTCGAGCCCCTCCTGGCTGCCGTTGCCGCACTCCGTGCAGGCGCTGGTGTCCAGAGCGCAGGCACCGTCACAGGCGAGGCTGCCGCCGTCGAAGGCCAAGGAGAGACAATCCTCGCCGCCGACGTCGAAGCCATCGCAGCCCTCGGAGCCCTCTTGGATGCCGTTGCCGCAGATCTCATCGAGGCAGGCGCTCACGTCGTAGGTGCAATTCCCGAGGCAGGCCAGGGTGCCGCCGGCGTACCCGAGACCACGGCAATCGACGCCGCCGAGGGCCGCGCCGTCACATTCCTCCGGGAACTCCACCGCGCCGTTACTGCAGCTCGAGCTGCCGGAGCAGCCGGTGATGTCAAAATCGCAGAGGCTGTCGCAGATCAGGGTGCCATCGGTCAGGCCGAGGGAGGCGCAGTCCTCGCCGTTGAGCTCGGCACCGTCACAGTGCTCCATGCCCTCCACGATCCCGTCGCCACACTCCCAGGCGTTGCAGCCGCTCTCGTCGATGAGGCAGG
>JAUUZB010000454.1 GCA_030590185.1 Deltaproteobacteria bacterium | reverse complement strand
TTGGCGGCCCAACCGTGGGCCTTGATCCAAGATACGATGCGTCCGGCTGTCACTTTCGGTACTCCAAGGTCTACGCCTCAGGCTCCGTGATGCAATTCTCGAGCCAACTACTGTTGTTTTCCAACAACTTAGAAATCAACGGCTTTTGGATCTCATTCCCGAAATGCCCCACGCCGGATGGGACACATTGTCAATCGATCATGGGGATCCGGGCAGCGGTTTTGACAACTTGTCAATACCGAGGGGAGGGGAGGTCTATCCTGAGGTAGGTATGGGTATGGCCATGATCAGCTAGCCACATAGTTCCGCACCACGCTGAACACGGCCCTGCCCTCGGCGACCGGCTCCTCCGGGTCCTCGCCATCCACGGTCACCACCACGTTGACCACCGCGACCCGGCTGCCGATGCGGGACACGACCGCGGCGACGAGCAGGTCCCGTTTGGGCGCCGGCCGCAGGTAGTCGATGCGCAGATCGATGGTCGACATGCGGTCGTTCATGGTGACGTGGGTGAAGGCGGCCGCTCCCGCGGTGGCGTCGATGCTGGCCGCGATGGCGCCACCGTGCAGGGCGGGTCGAAACACGTCCCCAACCAGATCCTCACGAAACGGCAGCCGGACCACCACCCGGCCACGCTCCATGCTCTCGACCCGAAGTCCCATGGCCTTGTTGAAGGGGACCTTCTCCTCGACAAAGGTCTTGAAGAGATCCAGGGGTATCTCGCTCACTGGCTGCTCACTCATCAACCGCACGACCTTTCGAATGCCCGGCCCTATCGACACGACATCTCAAAACACATACCATCGAGGCGATGGGGAAGCTCAAGTACCTCGTGATCGTGGACCCCTCCGAGGAAGTGGCGGTCACCATCGCCGAGGAGACCGAACGCCTAGCGCTCGAGCGTCCCACCGCGACCAACGGCGCCGACGCGATCGCCTTGGTGGAGCGCCACCAACCCGAGGCAATCCTCCTGTCGCTCGAAATCGAGCGCCCCGAGGCCGAGGCGGTGATCAAGAAGGTCATCGCGGCGCGGTCCGGTATCTTCGTGGTGGCGACCTTCCGCGAGCTCGCCGTACCGACCATGGATCGCCTCGACCGGCTCGGGGTCGAGGACTTCATCCCCCAGCCGATCGATTTCACCCAGCTGTTCCGGGCCGCCTCCAACCGCTTCAACACCGGCTTTCGGCGCCACGCCCGCTATCGGGCGGCGGTCGACATCTTCCGGGCCGACGGCGTCATGGTCGGGCGCACCACCGACATCTCCGAGGGCGGCATGATGCTCAGCTGCGAGCATCCGCTCCAGCCCGGGACCTCCCTGCTGATCGACCTCGCCCTACCAAACGAGGAGAAGCTCCGGGTCCGTTACGAGATCATCGCCACCGACGGTGAGCCGCCCAAGACCATCACCACCCGCGGGCAGTTCCAGAACCTACGCGGCGCCGAGAAAAAACGGCTGCGGACCTTTCTGCACACCCAGCAACCGGACGATGAGGGCTGAGTAGAGCGAGAAATCTGTGCGAGCTCTGCCGGCGCGAGATCTGATCGCCCCTTACTCCCCGGCTTTCTCGCTGAGCTCCTCCCACCGCGCGTAGAGCTCCTCCACCGCGTTCTGTTGCGCGCCGCGCTCGGCCTCGAGGGCGTTGCCGCGCTCCGCCGTGCCCTCCCACAGGGCCGGCTCTTGCAGTGCCGTCTCGAGCTCCGCGAGCCGCGCCTCGGCTGCCTCGATGCGCGCCGCCATGCCCTCGAGCTCACCCCGCTCGGCGCTCGACAGGTAGACACCACGGCCGCGGCGCGCCGGTTTGGGCTTGGGCTCAGCGACGTTGGACGCCGGGGCGCGCGCCGCCTTTGCCTCGCGTTGGGCCGCCTCGAGCTGCGGCAGGCGCAGGGATCGGTAGTTGCCGTAGTTACCCTCGACGTGGGTAATCACACCGGGGCCGAGGACGTCCGCTTCAAAGGCGAGGATGCTGGTGGCGACCTTGTCGAGGAGGTAGCGGTCGTGGCTGACCACCACCACGCAGCCACTGAACTGCACCATCGCCTCCTCGAGGACGTTGAGCGTCTCGATGTCGAGATCGTTGGTCGGCTCATCGAACAACAAGAGGTTGGCGTCGGCCAACAGAAAGCGCGCCAGCGCCAAGCGGTTGCGCTCACCGCCGCTCAGGCTGCCGACCGGTCGATGGTGGTCCGCGGTGTGGAAGGAGAAGCGCTCGAGGTACGCCGCCACGTGTTGGCTGCGGCCATTGTAGAAGACCGTGTCCCTCCCATCATCCACCAGCGCCGTGCCCACCGTGGCGTCATCATCGAGCAATCGGCGCTGCTGGTCGAAAAGCGCCACCTTGGTTTGCTTGCCCAACACCACCCGGCCCGCCTCCGGCTCCCGCCCGCCGTTGATCAGGTTGAGCAAGGTCGACTTGCCGACACCGTTCGGCCCGATCACGCCGATGCGCTGGCCGCGACGCAGCTTGAGGGTCAAATCGCGGATCAACGGCTGGGCCGGATCGTACCAGGCGCCGACCGCGTCGAGCTCCAGAATCTGACCGCCGAGTCGCGGTGGCTCAAAAAAGGACAAATTGGCTCGCCCGGCAGGACCACTGAGCTTTTGGATCTCCTCCTGTACCTTATCGATGGTGGCCAGCCGCGCCTTTTGCTTGCCGGTGCGCGCCGACGGGGCGCGCTTGGCCCACTCGAGCTCGGTGGCCAAGTGCCGCAGGCGCCGGTGACGTACCTTTTGGCGGTGCACTTCCTGGATCGCCACCTGGGCAATATAGTCGGTGTAGTTGCCCCGGTAGGTCTCGAGTTGGCCGTGCCGCAGCGCCCACATCGTGCCGACCACCCGATCGAGGAAGTAGCGGTCATGGGTGACCAGCAACACCGCCGCTCGGGTGTTGGCCAGCCATTCCTCGAGCCAGTCGACGGTCTTCGGGTCGAGGTGGTTGGTGGGCTCATCGAGCAGCGCCACGTCCGGCTCGCTGAGCAACAGGCGGGCCAGGGCCAGACGCTTTTGCTGCCCGCCGGAGAGGTCGGCGATGCGTTGGGCGGTGTCGCCGAGGTCCAGGCGCTGGGCGACACCCGCGATGCGGTGCTCGAAGTCCCAACCACCGAGCAGCTCGATGCGCGCCAGCAGCGCCTCGGTATCGTCAGCCATCTCGCCGACGGCGCGGTGGTAAGCGGCGATGGTATCCTCGAGCTCCCCGAAGGCCGAGCGCAGACAGCCGTCGATCGTCTCGGCGTGGCCAAAGCTCGGTCGTTGGGCGAGCCACGCCACCCGCACGCCCCGTCGTAGGTTCACCTGGCCTTCGTCCGCTGACTCCTCACCGATCAGGATACGCAGCAGGGTGGTCTTGCCCGAGCCGTTGGGGCCGACCAAACCGATCTTCTCACCGCGATCGATACCGAAGCTGATTCGGTCCGCGAGCTGCCGATCACCAAAGTTCTTGGAGAGATTGGCGGCGCTGATGAGGTTCTCGGCCAAGGCCGATGTCTAGACCACGTCCCCCTTGCTCCACAAGCGCTGGAATTCCTCGACGAAGCGCGAGGCGAGCGCCGGTTGGTTGCGGAACAGGAAGCGATCCTCGGCGTGCTTGCGGATCGAGCTGTTGGACCAGTTGGAGCTGCCGTTGAAGACGTCGTCACCGGCCACGCCGAACTTCTCGTGCATGACCCGCGAATCAACGACCCGCAGATCGACATCGAAGCCCTGATCGCGCAGCTCCTTGAGCCGATTGATCGCCTTGGAGTTGTAGGCCTCGTAGATGACGGCGCGCACCGGAACACCGCGCTCGATGGCCGCCTCGAGCTCCTTGAACTCCGCCGAGTTGCTCGAGATGCCGTACATGCTCAGCCGGAAGGTTTGGTCGGGCGCGGCGCGGCGCAGCATGTCGACGACCACCGTCGCTAGGGTGCGCTCGAGCTCCTCCTGGGAGGCGCGGTTGGCGGCGATCAGATCGTCGCTCGGCGCGTCGAGTCCGTGGGTCGGAACTTTCATCGAGTCCGGATGATCCGCGAAGCCGCGGCCGGTCGGCTGACCGGGGATCGTGCCGGAGTACACACCGACCACTTCATCCGCGGTCATGGCGGCCTTGATCTTCTCGAGGGTCTTCGGGCCAATGCCCTTGACCGCGTCGAGCTCATCGAGGGACTCGAAGGCGCCGTGGGCATCGCGGAAGGCGATCACCCGCAGGGCCACCCGGCGTGAGAATCCGGCGAGGTCGAGCTCTTCGACCGTAGCGGTGTTGATCGAGATCTTGCCGCCGCCATACTCGAGGTTCTCGCGCAACTGCTCCAGGGCCCAAGTCGAGGCCTTCTCCACCCCGGGGACCCGGGTCAGAAACTCGGTCCAGGTGTCGAAGCGCCCGTAGGCGGCTAGCTCCCGGTGGACCGCCTTGGCTCGCCCCTTGCCGAGCAGCGCTTCGAGCTTGGCCGCGTCGCTCTCGGCGAAGCTGTTGAGGTCGAAGGCCGGCGACTCATTGACCGGATTGTAGATGGGATCGTCAACCTCACCGGCGTAGGTGCGGGCATCGTAGGGCTCGTTGTTGGCGGCGAACATCGCCGCGTAGCTCGCCTGCTTGTGACGCCGGGCCTCGAGTTGGGTGAGGGCCACGTCGTCGTTGTTCCAGAAGGCGACAAACTCATCCTGGTAGCCGGTCATCACCCCCCGGTTGTCCGGGTCGGCGCGGTCCATCAGCATGAGGTTTTCGTAATTGGTCTTCATGGCCGAGACCGACCAGTTGAAGGAACCGGTGGCCATCTTCTCGGGGCGACCGTCGATCAGGGCGACGAAACCCTTGTGGTGATTGAGGCCGCTGGTGGAGCCGTGGTTGTACCTCGGCCGCTTGTTGGCCGCGTCCCAGACGTAGGGGTTGTCT
>JAUUZB010000001.1 GCA_030590185.1 Deltaproteobacteria bacterium | reverse complement strand
GCCTCGAGGATCGAGCCCGGCTCGAAGGTCACCAGGCCATCTGGGATCGCCACGTAGTCGCTGGCGCCGGCCGTACCAGGCACCGTGGCGTAGGAGACCGTCACCAGAGTGTTGACCGCCACCGACAGGTGGAGCTCCACCCGAACGAACGGGCTGGCCTCCGAGACCGGCGTGGCGGTCATGGTGAGGGTCGGCAAAAAGTCGTCGTCCAGAACCGTCACCACCCCGTAGGGGTCGTCGAGGTTCGCGTCCACTGCCGCCGACAGGGTAACCAGGAAGGTCTCATCCGTCTCCTCGACCGCGTCGTCGATGAGCGGCACGGCGACGAGGTGCTCGGTTTGCCCGGGGGCAAAGACTAGCTCACCGCTCGCCTGTTGATAGTCCGCCCCAGCGGCGGCGGTGAGATCTGACGTCGAAAATTGAACCCGCACCTCCCGGCCGCTCGCCGCGCTCAGGCGCACGACAAAGAAGGCGCTGCCCGCCCCCTCGAGTACCGATTGATCCTCGACCACCAAGAAGGGCCGTGGGTCATCATCCTCCACCGAACCGAACCCGTCCGAGAAGCCCATGACCGCACCCACCGGGTCGGAGAGACGAACCCACAGGGTCTCGGTGGGCTCATCGAGGGCATCATCGCGGATCTCGACCGCGATGGTCCGTAGCAGGTCGCCAGGAGCAAAGGTCAGGATCCCAGAGGCGGCCACGAAATCGCTGCCATCGTCGGAACTCGCCGTGCCATCCGCGGTGACGTAGCGAACGCTGACGGTCTCGTCACTGGCGGGTGAGAGTCGAACGTCGAAGCTGAGCAAAGAGTGGCCTTCGCTGCTCGAGGCCGCCCCGATCGACAGGCTCGGGGAGGCGGAGTCACACACGCCGTTGAAGTCGGCATCATCCGGGTTATCGAGCGGGCAGCGGTCGCACGGGTCCGTCACCCCGTCACCGTCACCGTCTGGCTCGGTCACCGCCCCCTCTTCGCAGTAGCCCGGCGGCACCAGCCACAGGGTTTCAACCTCACGCCGCTCCCCCTGATCGACCTCCACCCGCGGGACGCTCCTCAGCTCGTAGCGCACGGCGTCCTGGGTGATCGCCACCGACAGGTCGTCGTAGATGCCGACCGGCAACGGCCGCGCAAAGCTGCCGTTGACCACCTCCGCAGCCAGGGAGGTCGGACCCTCCACCTGCGGGCTCGGCAGCGCGAAGCTCAGTGTGCCGTTTGGCGCCACCTCGGAGTCGACCAACCGCACCGTGCCCTTCGCCTCGCCGGCCGGATAGATCGGGAGCACTAAATCGATCACCTCATCGGCCACGACCGCAACGTTGGTCGAGCCCCAGTACACAGTCACCTCCCCACCATCCCCGTCGCTCGACCAGGCCTCCACCTCGACGGTGCGTCGTGAGCCAGGCGCCAGCAACAGGTCGAAGCTCAACTCCGCCGCGTCGATGGCGACGACCAGCGCTTCGTCCATGTCGCTGGCGGCAACCCGCAGCTCGATGCGCGTGATCACCACCTCGCTCTGGGCCGCGTGATCGTGCAAGGCGCGCAGGTCGAGGGAGACGGCGGTCGTCGGTGCTTGGCACGCGACCGCCAGCAACACGAGGCAACCGAGGGGAAGGATCGCTACCGTTGGCCTGATCATCTCGTTCGGCTCCACATTCTCGCCGGCTCATCCCGGGCCAAAAGCGCTCGTGCACCCCGCGATAGGGTAACACGCCGCGCCGGGTTTCAGCGACCGTTGACCCCCTTGCATTGCCCGCCGTCTCTCCGTTGAATGGGGTCCTACCCCGCCGCCGGGAGGGTCCGCGAGGCATGTCCAGCCTGTCACAGATGTCGACGCAAACTATCGACGAGCGCGCCTTCCTGCAGGATCGGGTGGCACGCTTCGCGCTCTTCTTCGCCTTTCTCGCCCTAGGCACCTGGTTAGCCACGATCGGCATCTACCTGGCGCAGGGCAAGAGCGCCAACGTCTGGGCGTTGAGCTCCATCTTCCACGTCGCGTCGGGCGTCATGATGATCGGCGTGTGGCTCTTTTTGCGCCGCGGGGCCTGGGACAAACAAACCCTGTTGGTGATCGAGACGGTAGGCATCATGCTCGGCGCCAGCGCCTTGGCCCTCGCCGCCCTCGAGATCAAACTGGTGCAACGCCCCGAGCTGGTGATGATCTTCGGCCTCACCCAGCTACTGGTGCTGCGTGCCGCGCTGATTCCGAGCAGTGCCCGCCACACCGCGCTGATCGCTTTGCTGGTGGGCGCGGTGATCGTACCGATGACCTACGTGCGCTACCTGGGAGAGCCTGACTATTTGGCCGCGGCCGTGGTCGAGCGATCCCTGGGCTGGGTTACCGCCTTTACTGCCGTCTGGTGGCTGGTCACCGTCTGCACCACCACCCTGATCTCCAAGATCATCTACGGCCTGCGCATGGACATCACCGCCGCCCAGCGCCTCGGCCACTACACCCTCGACGTGCGCCTCGGTAAAGGCGGCATGGGCTAGGTGTGGCGGGCAACCCACGGTCTGCTGCGCCGGCCCGCGGCGATCAAGCTGATCCGCCCCGAGGCCCTGCGCATCGGCGACGAGAGAACCCGTGACGTGGTCGCTCGCTTCGAGCGCGAGGCGCAAGCCACCGCAACCCTGCAATCCCCGCACACCGTTGAGCTCTACGACTTTGGCGTCTCCGATGACGGGGTGCTCTACCACGTCATCGAGCTGCTCTCCGGGGTCGACCTGTTCTGGATGGTCGAGCGCTTCGGTCCGTTGCCGGCGGAGCGGGCGGCATTCTTGCTGCGCCAGGTTTGCGACTCATTAGATGACGCCCACAACGTCGGCCTGGTGCACCGCGACATCAAGCCGCCCAACATCTTCCTCTCCCGCAAGGGACGGCGCTTCGATTACGTCAAGGTGCTCGACTTCGGTCTGGTGCGGATCGCGCCCCCCGGCGCCCAGGACGAGCTCGACCGCGGCTTGGTGGTCGGTACGCCGGGATACATGGCGCCGGAGCTGCTCTACGGCGATCCCGACATCGACGGTCGCGCCGATCTCTACGCCCTCGGTTGCGTCGCCTACTGGCTGCTCACCGGCAAGGAGGTGTTCGAGAACTCGGATGCGCGGCAGCTCGCCCTGGCACACATCAACAACAAGGTGCCACCGCCGTCGACGCGAACCGCGAACCCCATCCCCGCCGATTTCGAGGCGCTGGTGCTCGCCTGCCTGGAGAAGAACCGCAAGGACCGCCCGCAGACCGCCTTCGACCTCCTCGAGGGCCTGCGCAAGCTCGAGCTCACGACCCCGTGGAACAATCAACGCGCCCACGCCTGGTGGCTGGAGAACCTCGACGAGGAGCTCACCCAACGGGACGCCGCACCCAAGCCGAGCGCCAGCCGTACTCTCTGGCCGGCTCGGCACTGAGCGGTCGACGCTTTAGCGAGTCTCGAGGCCAGCGCCAGCGACCCAGGTTGCGAAAGCCGGAACACGCTCCGTGCCGTCGGCCGTGACATCAGCGAAGCAGACGCCTCCACCGCTGCCCCCACCCGCGTCAGGGCGCATGTCAGCGAAGAAAACGATGTGTTAGGCGGGGGTCACGAGGTCCAAGAAGTCAAACTTTGCAAACCCCGCGTCAAAGGTGCAAATCGAGCCCACGCCATGGTGCCGCAGGCATAGGGCGATGCGGGCATCGAAGATGTCGTTGCCCCGGATTGGGAGGTTCAGCTCCACGAGCGCACGCCACCACAGGTCCGATTCGTGGAGGACCCCAACATCGAACTCTTCGATGAAGCGAGCCAAGAGCGCAACCGCTTCGCCCGATGACAGTGGTTGCTCAAACACACGTGGGTGGGTGACCAAACGGAGGAACTCAGCGACGTTTGTGTGAGTGGTCGCAAGCGGCCCTGACGCAGTGTCGAGCCACGCGGCACTCCGTGCATGTTCTCGGGAGGTCGCGACGAGTAGGTGGACGAGTACGTTAGTATCCAGTGCGATCGTCATCGAGAGCGTCCATTATCGCGTCGCGGGTGTCGATGTTCATCAGTGGACGGCCCAGATCCACCGGAGCAAGGGCGGGCTTTGCTCGCGACCGCTGGTGCTCCAGCTTTCGACCGATCCGGGCCCAGTCACTGATCGTCGCACTTAGGGTTCGCCCCGTACGCTGAGCCGCCTTCCTAGCGTCTTCGTACAGGCTGTCATCAATCGTCAGGCTCGTCTTCATATTCTTGAGTATAGAATACGTATTCTGCAACGTCAATATCAAAGGGCGCCATTTCGAGCGCGGGCACGACATGGTGCTGATCGCCCTCGACCGAGGCCGCAAAGCAGAAACCCATGGTGCGGTCGACGGAGCAAATTGCTAATAATTCCAATGATTTCAACTATCTACTAGTTGGTAGGTATTTTATTTAGGTTGACGAATCCCGACTGGATCGGTATGAAAACAATAAACCCCATAAAAGTCATAAAACCTAGGGAAGTAGTCGTAGTAGCATCATGAACACTGAGTTTCTCACCACCGGTCAAGCGGCTAAGCTCTGTTCGGTCACTCCGGACACGGTTCTCAAGTGGATCCGGGCCGGTCAACTCTCCGCCCATCGCACCGCCGGTGGTCATCACCGTATCCGGCGCGACGCCCTCAACGATCTCATCGGCGAGCCCGCGGCCGCCCCCACCCACGCCAGCACGACCCAGACCCAGGAGAGCGCCAGCGCCGTGCGTTATTGCTGGGAGTTCAACTCCAACGGCGAGCTGCGCGACGGCTGCCGCGAGTGCATCGTCTACGAGCTGCGGGCCCACCGCTGCTACGAGGTCGCCAAGCTCGCCCCCGAGGGCGGACACACCAAGCTCTTTTGCAAGGGCACCTGCGAGGAATGCGGTTACTTCCAGCAAGTGCACCAACAGAATACCAATGTCCTGGTGGTCACCGACAACGACGCCCTGTCGGAATTCCTACGGGAGGAGGCCAAGGGCGCGCCCTACGGCCTCGAGGTGACCCATTGCGAGTACGCCTGCTCAGCGCTGGTCGAGACCTTTCGCCCGGACTACGTGCTGATCGACTGTTCCCTCGGTGAGGAAGCGAGCCGGGACATCACGAATCACCTGCTGGCGGATCCGCGCATCCCCTTCGTCAAGGTGATCATGGCCAGCGACGACGGGAAGCTGCCCGCTGGCTGCGACAAGCAGGTGTTTGCCCACATTCGCAAACCCCTGGGCCCCGGTGACGTCGGCCAATGCATCGACGGCCGGGGGTCGAAGGGGCAGACCACAGGCGAGAAAACCGTCCCGCGGGGTAATTTAGCCGCCACGGGCTGACAGGGGACGCCGGGGACTGACCGCCCCGGCAACAATAGGAACGGGGGTGAGCTGACTCGAGAACCGGAGAAGGCGAACGAAAAAAAGCCCGACGGGATAGGACCGCTAAGACCAAACCCGCCGAGCCAAAGAGTTGAAGCTGCGTGGATGCGCAAACATCCATTCAACCTCTCCACTAAATTGTAGGGCATCGCCTCGCAAGTCAAGGCGTCGCCCCGTCCGTCGGCCCACCTCTCGGGTTGGTTCTGCTCTCGCTCCGCAGGAGGAGTTGGATGCAGGCAAACGAAACCGATGAGCAGACTGACGAGAAGATCAACGCCGATGGTTTCCTACATGCCATCGACGACTGGAGCCAAGCGGTCGCGCGTGAGCTCGCCGAGCGTAACGATCTCGGCCCGCTCACCCACGAGCATTGGTCGATCATCAACTATGTGCGCGAGTACTACTTGAGGGAGGGTCGCGGGCCGGCCGTGGTTCAAATCGGCAAGGCCATCGGCCTCCCCCCAAAGAAGATTTGCGAGCTGTTTCCCTGTGGGATTGCCCGCGGCGCCTACCGCTTGGCCGGCCTACCCAGACCGGCCGGCTGTCTCTAGACGCCGCGCAACAGGATTCATCAATCATTCGTTCATTCACTTTGGAGGTATCATCGTGAGCTCTTTTGCATTTTTAGTCGGCGGCATCCTGCCGTACGTCGCCGTTGTCGTCTTTGCCGTAGGAATGGCCTACCGCCTCAATGGCTGGTGGAAAGCCAAGCAACCCGGGAAGATGACCCTCTTCCCGGCTGAGGAGGGCACCACCTTCCGGCGCGTCCTGGCCGAGACATTCTTCTTCCCGAGCCTGTTCAAGGGTGACCGGATCCTGTGGGGCTTCTCCTGGTTCTTCCACGCCACCCTGGCGTTGGTCTTCGTCGGTCACCTGCGGGTGTTCACCGGCCTCATCGACAGTGTCTTGATGTCGATCGGCATGACCCCGGCGGCGATTGGCACCATGTCCTCCACCAGCGGCGCCGCCGCCGGTATCGTGTTGCTCGCCACCGCGGTGTTGTTACTGTTTCGCCGGTTCACCGTCGACCGGGCCCGTCAGATCACCAACGGGGGTGACTTCTTCGCCTTGGTGTTGATCCTCTCGATCATCGCCAGCGGCAACGTCATGCGCTTCGGCGCCCATTTCGATCTAGCCCAGACCCGTCAATGGACCTGGGGGTTGTTGACCTTCGCCCCGGCGGTTCCGCTGAACGCCGCGTTCCTGGTGCACGCGCTGCTGGCCCAGTTGCTGTTCATCTACATCCCCTTCTCCAAGATCCTCCACTTCGGCGGCATCTTCTTCACCCAAGCCCTGATCAAGAGGAGATAACCATGCAGGGAAAGAGCGATCGCGAAGCAGTCATCGCGGCATGTAGCACCGCCATCGAAAACGGCCCCCGGGTCCTCAAGACGTACATGGACACCTGCGTGCGCTGTGGCACCTGTGCCGAAGTCTGCCCGGTCTACTACGGCTCGCAGGAAGACAAGTACAACCCGGTCAAGCGCTCCGATCTGGTGCGCGGCCTCTACAAGCGCCACTCGACGGTGATCGGCAAGATCCTCGGTGGCCTGGTCAGCGCCCGGGACTACGAAGAGGGTGAGCTAGTGAGGTGGGCAGAGGATTTCTACGCCTGTACCGGCTGTCGACGTTGCGCCACCTACTGTCCGATGGGCATCGACAACTCGGTGATCACCCGCAAGGGACGGGCGGTCCTCGACGGCCTCGGCCTGACCCCGGAGACCATGAAGACCGTGGTCAAGGTCTCCCTCGAGACCGGCAACACCGACAACGCCTCACCGGCGGCCTTCGAGTCAGCCATCGAGTTCCTCGAGGAGGAGATGAAGGAGGAGCACGGGATCGACATCAAAATCCCGATCGACAAGACCGGCGTCGACTACTTCTACATCCCGCCCTCCGGCGACGTGTTGGTCAACCCGGAGGCGACCACCGGCGTCGCCAAGGTCATGTACGTGTTGGGCTTGGGGGACAACTGGACCACCTGCTCCAGCCTGTTCGACGGCGCCAACTACGGCCTGTTCACCGGCAACGACGCCCACATGAAGGCCGACAACAAGCCGTACGTCGAGAAGGCCAAGGAGTTCGGGGTCAAGTACATGCTGATGGGCGAGTGCGGCCACGCCTACCGCATCATGAAGATGATGATGCAGGCCGGTAAGTGGTGGGGCGATCTTCCCTTCGACGTGATCAACTGCATGGAGTTCACCGCCGAGCACATTAAGAAGGGGGCATTCGAGTTCGACAAGAGCAAGAACCCCGACCCGGTGACCTATCATGACCCGTGCAACTTCGGACGCTCCTGCGGCATCACCGAGGCGCCGCGCGAAATCCTCAAGGCCACCTGCGCCGATTTCCGGGAGATGTATCCCAACCGGGGCGAGAACTGGTGTTGCGGTGGCGGTGGTGGGCTGTCGGCGATGGACTCGATCCACGAGTTCCGCATGAAGGTGGCCGGCAAAAAGAAGATGGACCAGGTGCGCACCACAGGTGCCAAGTATGTCGCCGCCGCCTGCTCCAACTGCAAGCGGCAGTTCACCCAGTTGATGGAATATCACAAGGAAGAGATCGCGGTCGGGGGCGTGCACGACATGCTGTCGCGCGCCATCATGATCAACGGCAAGGCCGGCGAGCGTCAGGACTACACCTGATGAGATTGACGGCGCGTGCCCGCTACGCGGTGCGGCTCATGCTCGAGCTGCACCGCCTAGGGGGCGAATACCAGCCCGTGAGGTTGGGCGAGATTGCGGAGGTCACCGGCATCTCCAGGAAATTCCTGGAGCAGCTGGTGGTCTCTCTCAAGAGTCATAGCCTGCTGCGCTCCAAGTGTGGACGCAAGGGTGGGTATTCCTTGGCGCGCCCGGCGGAGAAAATAACGGTCGGCCACGTTCTCACGGCCGTGGCCGGCCGTCTCTCCTTTGCGGTTTGTGTCGACGAGCCAGATGTTTGCATGTACGCGGAGGTTTGTTCCTGCCGCCTGCTGTGGTCGTTGATGCAGAAGCGCATGGACGCTGTGCTCAACGAGTTCTCCATCGCGGACCTCGCCACCAGCGATTGGATGGCCAAGGTTCGCGACGAGGTCGCCGAGCTCGGCGTCTGCGCGGAGGGCGAGGCGCGATCGACGCCGGGGGGATGCGGTTTCGTACCGGCCTGCGCCCGTACCAAGGCTCAGGCTGAGGAGGCGCCGTGAGCGCGCCGGTGGGGGGTGGTTGTGTCATTTGAGTTCAGGGGTAAGGCCTACGGCCTCGACGAGCACGGCTTCCTATTTCCCACCGAGCAGTGGGACGAGGATTTCGCCGCCGGCATGGCGATCAAGGTTGGCGTCCTCGACGGGCTCACCGACCGCCACTGGCAGGTGATCCACTACCTGCGGGACAAGTTCATCGAGAGTAACTTCGTGCCCCTGACCGTGGTCGCCTGCATAGACAACGCCATGCGCCTCGCTGAGCTGCGCGCCCTGTTCCCGGCTGGCTATCACCGGGGGGCATGTAGGGTCGCGGGGATCAATTACGCTTTTTTATGGGACACCAATCCCCTGCTGACCTACGAGACGACCTTCCCGAACCCCCGGCGCTACGATCTCAACGAGATCGGATTCCTCATCGACAGTGAACAGTGGGACGAGGGATTCGTGGCCCTGGTGATGCTCGGCCTCGAGGGACCTGACGAGCCGAGCGAGCTGCACTGGCGGGTGATCCGTTTTCTGCGTAGTTATTTTGTGGAGAAGCGCGCCCTGCCGACCGTGTTTGAGGCCTGTTCCACGAGTGGTCTGAGTCTCGAGGAGCTCTATGAGCTATTTCCTACCGGTTACCGGCGGGGGGCCTGTAGGGTGGCGGGGTTGCCGTTTTTTGCCTGAGGGGTCGCTGCCAACACCGTTGTCGTCCTACCGCGTGAGACACGCGCTGCCCCTCAGCGATCAGGCGGAGTAATTATAGTAGTTGCTGTAGTAGTCGGTATAGTAGGAATAGTCGGAGTAGGAATAGTAATCGTAGTAGCTGTAGTAATCGTAGTAGCTGTAGTAATCGGAATAACTATAGTCAGTATAGGCGCCGTAGTCGTTGTAACCGGCAAAATTGCCGTATCCGCTGCCTGACCCGGCAGTATCCGTATAATCACTATAACCAGCGCCACACGCCGACAGAGATGTCGCGGTGGCGCCAAATAGCAATCCCACCAGCGCGGTCGAATAGGTCTGCTTGAAAAAGTCGCGACGGGAAGAATTCTCGATCGTCTCGTTGACGTTGGCAGTCGCGGTTTGCTGTTTGGTTTTCTTCTCGTTCACGGGAGACCCCCTCAAGTCGCAGGTAACGTTGCTATGTAGGTTGGATATGGGATCATACCCCGTCCGTGCCATCGCCACAAGGCAGGCGTCCACGGATTCGGCCCCCGGGGCAATAGGGGCGGGCTTCAGCGCGACACCTCACCATCGACAGCTGGCCAAATACTTCCTTGGGCGAGGAGTCGCCGAAGGAGCACTTCAAGACCGTTTGCCTTACTGGTTCGCGGCGAGCAGTGGTGATTCGGGGTAGAGCACGAAGTCGACGTCCACCCGATCCTCATCGACCCGCAAGCGCAATTGGGCTGGCTCATAGCCAGGTGCCTCGACGCGGATGGTGTAGGTGCCGGTGGACGGGAGATAGCGGGCGTAAAGGCCGTCGCGCGGTCGGTTGGTCCAACGCTCCCCGGCACGCGGCACGATCTCCATGATGCGCACCTCGGCGGTCAACGGGACGCCGTCCTCATCGGTGATCCGGCCGGTGACGCTCGGGCCAGCGAGGAAACGGTCGAGCAGTGTCTTCCACAGGGGGCGACTCGCCTGGATGGCGGACATGCGCCGCAGTCGATCGCGGGGGTTGTTGAAGGGGCCCTCGACGACCATGGCGACCGTCCCGATCTCGGCGCGCAGCCAGTCCTTGGCCACGCCGTCCACGGGGTACAGGCGACTGCGCAGTCGATAGCGCTTGCCGTTCGGTTGGATCGGGGTGGCGTCGGCCACCGCCTGGGCCACGGGCCAGGCCTCGTCGTTGAGCGGGGAGTCGATGCCGGCCGCGGCATAGGGCGGCATGATGACCGTCCCCTTGGTGTGGTACGAGATCGCGGCCACGTAGCGCTCGCGCCGGGCGAGGCCGATCATGGCGCGGGTCTCCGGTTCCGAGGCAGCCGATGGGCCTGGGTAGTAGCGGTGTCGAGGACCCTTGGGCGGGCCCCACTGGCTCAGGCTGCCCCACTCGAACGGATAGTTGCGGTTCAGATCTACCCCTTCGCTGGCGTCGATGAGGCCATCGCCATCGGTGTCGCGCTTGTTCTTGCGGCCGGCGGCCGTGGAGAGGTTGAGATAGGCGTGATTGCCGTCCGGGTTGACCAGGGGCACGCACCAGATCTCGAAGTTGTCGACGTAGCGCTTGATGCGTGGGTCGCGGGCGTAGCCAGAGAGCAGGGTCTGGATGGCGTCGAGCACCATGTCGGTAGCCATCAGCTCCCGGCCGTGGTGGGCGCCGTCGAGGAGGATGGCCGGCTCCGGCTCCGAGCGCGCCGCATTGTCCGAGATCTTCAAGGCCAACAGTGGCCGGCCCTCTAGGCTGTTGCCGATTCGCTCGAGGTGGGTGAGCTCAGGATATCGCCGGGCATAGCCGGCGAGCAGATCGGCGACCATCGCCGCGTCTTTGTAGCTGGAGTCGAGCCGAAAGCCGTCCGCTGTCGGCTGCGGGGGTAACCCACGTTGGGCGCGATAGTCCGGATCGGACTGCTGCCAACCCCGTTCCGAGCCGGTCCAAACTGCCCAGTCGTCGCTGGGCACTTCCCGGATTAGACGATCGATCGACTCCCCATGGAGATCCCCGACGCGGTCACCAGCCCGTGAGCTCTGTGCGTAGCTGGCCGCGGGCAACAGGGCTAACAACGAGCCCGCGAGCAGACAGCCGAAAAATCCTCCGATGGTGCGCATCGGGTCGCAGTATCGGGGCCCGATCCCGATCCGTCGAAAAACCGGCGCAATTCAGTTGCGAAAGATTCGGCAAAAAAATTGCCTTTGCCGAGATCCTCCTTTTCAGGCGAGGTGGGCGAGAAACTCTTGCAGGGCGCGGCCGCGGTGGCTGATGCGATTCTTCTCCTCGGGGCTCAGCTCGGCCGAGGTGCGGGTGTCGCCTTCGACGATGAAGAGCGAGTCGTAACCAAAGCCGTTTTCGCCCCGTTCGTCGTGGCCGATGCGGCCTTCGAGGGTGCCACTGAAAACCTCGGGCTCCTCGCCCGGGCGGCAATGGGCCAGGGCGCAAACGAAACGCGCCGTGCGCTCACCATCCGGGACGCCCCTGAGCTCGACCAGGAGTTTCTCCCGGTTGGCCGCATCGTGAAGGGGCGGCTCGACCCCGGCGTAGCGCGCTGAGTAGACGCCGGGGGCGCCGTCGAGGGCGTCGACCACCAGGCCGGAGTCATCGGCCACCGCCGCCGCGCCGGTGCGCTCGACCAACGCCTGGGCTTTCTTGATGGCGTTGGCGGCGAAGGTGTCGCCGTCTTCGACGACATCGAAGTCTCCGAGATCCTCGACGCCCCGCACCTCGAAGCCGAGCGGCTCGAGCATCTCGCGAAACTCGCGCAGCTTGTGGTTGTTGGTGGTCCCGATGCGCAGCAGCTTCACGCGCCCACCGTCACCGGCTCGTCAGCCAGGGGTGTGTCGATGGCAGCCTTTTGCAGCTCGATGAGCTTTGGCAGGGCTCCAAAGGCGAGGTCGAGCATGGCGTCGAGGTCCCCGCGGTTGAAGGTCGCGCCCTCGGCGGTGCCTTGGATCTCGGCTAGGGCGCCGTTGGCGGTCATCACGACGTTCATGTCGACCTCGGCGCGCGAGTCCATGCTGTAGTCGAGGTCGAGCACCGGGACGCCGTCGACCATGCCGACCGAAATCGCCGCCACCTCCTGCGCGAAGCAGTCCGGTTTGGCGCGGCCGGCCTTTTGCAGCTGCTTGACCGCGAGGGCGAGGGCGACGAAGCCGCCGGTGACCGAGGCGGTACGGGTGCCGCCGTCGGCCTGGATGACGTCACAGTCGATGTTGATGCAACGCTCGCCTAGGGCAGTCAGGTTGGTGACGGCGCGCAGGGAGCGGCCGATCAGGCGGCTGATCTCCTGGGAGCGGCTGTTGACCTTGCCCTTGCGGGCGTCGCGGTCCTTGCGGGAGTTCGTCGCCCGCGGGAGCATGTCGTACTCGGCGGTCACCCAGCCGCGGCCTTTGCCGGACAGCCAGGGCGGAACCCGCTCAGCGATCGAAGCGGTGCAGATCACCTTGGTGTCGCCAAAGGCCACCAGCACCGAACCTTCGGGGTGCACGAGGTAGTGCGGGGTCATGGTGATGGGGCGGAGCTCGTCGTCTTTGCGTCTGGGCATCGCGGGCATATCGGCAAGGGTCGACACAAAGTCAAGACCGCGGATGAAGACCCGAACGCCGGGCGCCTCAACGTTGGGCGATCACCGGGCTGCGCCGCGACAGATGCGTGATGATGGCGATCATCAGGGCGCGGGCGAGCTTGCGCTGGTAGGCGATGTTGGCCAGCAGCAAGCACTCCTCCTGGTTGGTCAAGAAGCCAACCTCCACCAGCGCGGCTGGGACGCGGGCCTCGAGCAACACGATGAAGGGCTCCTGCAGAACGCCACGGCCGCCCGCCTCCATCAGCCCGTTGAGGCTCTCCTGAAGGCTGAGGGCCAGCTGTTGGCTCTCGACGTGGGAGGCCTGCAGGCTCAGGCCCTGCAAGATCAAACTGAGATCATCCTCGGGTACGGCGGTAGCAATGGTGCGACCCTCGTTCTCTCTCGAGACGAGCTCCGAGGCGCGCCGGTCGGCGCCGTGGCGCGACAGGAAGTAGGTTTCGATCCCTCGGGTCTTGGTGCGGGTCGAGGCGTTGGCGTGAATCGAGAGGAAGAATGCCGCCTGTTGACCATTGGCGATCTGCCCGCGCGCCTCGAGCTCCACGTGGACGTCGGTGGTGCGCGTGTACACGACCTCGGCGCGGCCGCTGGCCTCCAGCATCTTGCCCAGCTCCAGAGAGATGGCCAGCGCGATCTCTTTTTCCTTGGCGCCGCACACCCCCACCGCGCCATCATGCGTGCCGCCGTGGCCGGGATCGATAACCACCACCGGCAGGTCGGCCGGGCCAGCGGTAAGGGTGAGGAGCAACAACCAGGGCACGCCGCCATGGTAGGGGGTGACGCCTCGAGTCGGTAGTTTTTGGCGAAGGGCTCAGAAGCCCAACAGCGAGCGAGCCATCATGATGCCGTTGACCCCCAGGTGGCACACCAGCGGCGCGGTGATGCCCTTGGTGCGCTGGTAGAGCAGCGCGTAGGGGATGCCGGCGAACAGGCCGATCACCGCGCACCAATAGAACTTGGGGCCGAGCTCCGTCTCCACCCAGAAGGAATAGTAGGTCAGGTGGTAGGCGCCATAGAGCAAGGCCGATATCGGTATCGCCCGCTGCCAGTCGCCTCCGAATTGGTCCAACAACGCACGGGTGACGAAACCACGGAAGAAGACCTCCTCGGAGAAGACGTGAAAGACCGTGAGCCCCAACACCACCGCGAGGGAGCCATCGACCCGTTGGCCCGGGGAGAGGAAGCCGACCAGGGAACCCCAGATCAGCGCGAAGAAGGTGGCCGCGAACACGAAGTTGAAGCGTAGCTCCTTGAACAGGCGCAGGAAGGGGGCGCGGGTGGCCAGCTTGAGGCCGAGCAGCCCGATGACGAGCAGGCTGCCCCGGCGCACATAGAAGAACCAGTCGTCGCCGGAGTAGAGGTACTCGGTGGCGCCCTTGCCGAGCAGGTTGGCGCCCACGAACAGGCAGGCGAAGAGCAGCAGGCTGGCGACCAGCGCCACCGCCCCCGGCGCTCCATCTGCCGCTAGCTTGGGCTTGGCGCGGCCGAGCTCGAGCAGGCCCTTGACCTCGAGGTACCAGGAGTCGTTGTACTGTGAGAGGGCGAGCGCACGTTTCTCGTGCCGGTCGGCGCCCTTGCGGCCGAGTCCGCCCAACACCCGCGCCATGGCGGCGTGGGCCAGGGCGCTCTCTTTGTCGAGGTCGACGGCGCGGCTGGCGTAGTCCTGGCAGTTGTTGCGTCCCTCGGGCGTGCCGGTGAGCAGCGCCGCCACCGACAGGTAGGCCAGCGCCTGCACCGGCCGGTCCTGGCGCTCGATCAGCTGCTTGAACTTGGTCACCGCCTCGCCGTACTGGCCAGCGTTGAGCAGTCGCCGGCCCTCGGCCTCGAGTTGCAACTGGAGCCGATACTCCTTGAGCTGGCTCGAGCCGGTCATCCGGCGTTCGGGTTTAACCGCCTGCACGCCGACCGGGCCGGTCATCCGTCGCTTGCCCTTGCCGCTCAGCGGCCGGGCGCCAGCGTCGCCGGGATCCAGCCCCATGATCGGGAGCATCATCTCGCCGAAGTCGGGGCTGGCCCCGGTCCCATCCTCCGCCTCGATGTCCTCGAGGATTGGCTGGGCGTGCTCCGGACCTTCGACGCCGATCATCCCTACCTGGGTGAACAGGTAGAGGAAGCGTAGGCCCTCGACCACCGCCTCGGGCCCAATGCGTTCGAGGTCGACCAGCAGGCCGCTCGGCTGGGCGTGGTTCTTGGCCGCGGCAACCACGATCGCTTCGATTTCGGTGAGGCCGAACTTGAGAGTGCCGATCGGTTGCAGCAGCCGCAGGGGCTCCGGGTGCTCGAGGATCGGTGCGCAGGCGGCTTGCAGTTGCGAAGTGCCCACCGCTCGCTTCTCCCAACAACCACTGCGCAGCAGCGTCATCAACGGCATGTTGACGACGTTCTCGAGTTGGGCGGCGCGGTCATCGACGTGGAAGCCGATGTCGCCGCTGCGCCACTCGAAGAGATCGAACAGCCGGCGGTGGGCCTGGTGTTCGTAGTAGCCGAGCAGATCGTCGACCTCGAGCAGGTCCTCATCGAGGAGCGCCCATTCCAGCTCGCGTTGGTTCGCCTCGGCGTGCGCCTGGGCCTCGGCCATGGCCGCCTCTTCGACCCCGTTGTCGGCCATGATCACCTCGTGGAGGTGCTCGCGCTTGAGGTTCGAGCCGACCGCGATGGTGAGGCCGGCCGAGAACGCTATGATCTTGGCCTGCTCTTCGTTTTGGATGACGAGGAAGCCGGTGGCGTGCTGGCGCGCGGTCTCGAACAGCGCCTGGGCCATCGGCTTGTTGGTCAGGGTGTTGCTCCACTCGGGATCTCGGGAGGCCCACCAGGAGATGTTCTTGAGGATGCCGAGGCTGCGGTTAACCCTTGCTAGGTGCAGGACCTTGGAGAAACGCGGGTGGTCAGCGAGCAGCACCGCCTCGCCGGTGTCGCTGTCGGCGACCGAGCTGGTCTCCTTGAGCTGACCCTTGAGGATGAGCTGAAGGATGCGAGCGTCGAGCTGCGTGTCGGCCTTTGCGCCGCTGGCTGCCCCTGCGTCGGTCATAAAAACGCCATGTCGCCCCACCGCCCCACGGTGGACTCTATCATTGATACTCAATGGAGCCGCTCCGCCGCAAGGATGGCGAAGGCCTGTGCCAATGGGCTGTTTCGTTGCTACACTGATTTCATGACCCGGATCACCGGCGCCAATATTTCGACGAGCTTCGGCAACCTGCAGCCCCAGGCCCAGGCGAAGAGCGCCGAGAAGCCACAGGTTGGCAAGCAGGTGCAGCAGGCGCTGTTCGGCAAGGCCAGGCCGCCGCTGCTCGATCCGGCGAAGTTCCCCCAGCTCGGTGAGCAGCTCAAGCTGCTCGCCAAGTACAAGAAGAAGCTCGCCGAGATGGCGGGGGACGAGGATGATGACTACCGCCTGGCCCTGGCCGACGGGACCATCGCCATGATCGATCAAGAGGGCACCATCTTCGTCGGGGCTGGTTTTCTTCAGGCTTGCGGGGATCAAGCGGAGGTCATGGTCGGCGTGCTCGCCCACGAGATCGGGCACCGGCCTAAGCGCTGGAACGCCTACCGAACCCGCCGGCAGCTCAGCCGCGAGGAGCTCGAGACCCTGTGTCGCCACGAGGAGACCCGCGCCGACATTTTTGCGGGCAAGGCGCTCGCCGAGATGGAGATGGACTGGGAGCCCCTAGCGGCGTTTCTGCTCCGCATCCAGGACAAGCCCCACCCGGAATACTTCGACGCCCAAACCCGCGCTGAGGTGGTGCGGGATGCCCACGAGGGGCGCGCCTATCGCACCAAGGCCCGGCGGGCCCTGTTCCCCGAATACCACCGGATGAAATCGCCCAAGGGGCACCTCGGAGAGTACTGAAACGCCCCGCCAAGACGGGTATAATCGCTCAGGTGGACGCCGTACTCATCGTCACCGTCGGCGGCCGCAAGGGCCAACGGTTTGAGCTCGCCCCTCGCGGTCGCCTCTATGTCGGCAGCAGCGATGACTGGGCTGACCTGTGCTTGACCGATCCCGGCGTCGCCCCGCGCCACGCTTGCTTCGAAAACCGGGACGGCGCCTTTGTGGTCTCCGACTCCCAGAGCCCCACCGGCGTGCAGGTCAACGGCGAGGCGGTGCCGTGCGGTGGGGACCGGGTGTTGCGCTCCGGCGATCGCATCAAGCTCGGTGGGGCGGAGCTGCGCATCCTGCAGGTCTTGGTGCCGGAGGTGACGCCGCCGCCGGGGGCCGGGGCGTTTGAGGTTCAGGCAACCCGCGGCCCACCGCCCGCCGCTTCGATCCGCAGGGACTACGGCGAGGAGGACGTGCCCCTGGTCCCGAAGATCGCTAGGATCAGCACCGACGCCGATGCCATGCACCGTCTGCAGCGGCAGCTCGAGGCGCTCTATGAGCTCGGCAACCTGATCCACGCCGAGCGGCGGCTCGATCGGGTCTTCTGCCTGGCGGTCGACACGATCCTGGAGGTCAGCCGCGGTGAGCGCAGCGCCATCTTGATGATCGATGCCCAAGGGCAGCTACGCCAGGAGGTGGTGCAGGTGCACGGCCGCCAGCAGCCGCAGCTCGATTTTATGGTTAACCGAACCCTGATCGACGAAACCCTGCGCGAGGGGATGAGCCTGTTGATCGGCGACGCCATGAAGGACCCACGCTTCGCCGATGGCGTCGGCATTCATCTGCAGCGGATCAAGTCCGTGATGTGCGTGCCGGTGCGCACCGCGGACCGCATCACCGGCGCCATCTATGTCGACAACACCGCCCGGGCCGAGAACTTTCAGGAGAGTGACCTACGCCTTTTGACCGCCATCGGCAAACAGGTCGGCATCGCCATCGAGCGCGGGCGTTTGATCACCGACCTCGAGGACCTGTTCGTTGGCGCGATCTTCACGCTGGTCGCCACCATCGAGGCCAAAGACGAGTACACCCGCGGCCATAGCGAGCGGGTGACCAACTTCGCGCTCGCCATCGCCGCCACCATGAAGCTCGATCGTTACCATTGCACGGTGGTCGAGCTCTCCGGGTTGCTGCACGACGTCGGCAAGATCGGCGTGCCCGAGGCCGTATTGAACAAGGCGGGCGCGCTCGACGATCGGGAGTTCGCGTCGATCCGTGAGCACCCAGGCAAGGGCGCTCGCATCATTCAGAACATCAAGAACATCGATCGCGTCGTCGACATGAACGCCATCGTGGCAGCGGTGCTGCATCACCACGAGAAGTTCGACGGCCGCGGTTATCCCGCCGGCATCATGGGCGGCAACATTCCGCTCGCCGCACGCATCCTGGCGGTGGCCGACACCTTTGACGCCATCACCTCGAATCGCTCCTACCGGCAGGGGCGCGGCGCGGACGTGGCGGCCAAGATCATCTGGGAGAACTCCGGGACGCAGTTCGACCCAGCCTGTGTCGAAGCCTTCATGACCGCCCTGCGCACCGGCGCCCTCGAGCAGGCCAAGCACACGGTGAGTCGGTTCGTACCCCGGGCGGCGCCATGAGACAGCTGTGGGCGAATGAAGTCACCGCTGCCTGGGAGCGCTACCTGACGAACCGGGAGCCGCGCGACTACCTGACATTGTACGTGCAGATCCCCTACTGCGTCCGGAAGTGCGACTTTTGCATCTACCACATCCGGGACCTGCGGAACGCTCACCAGCTCGACGAGACGCTCGATCTCATCGAACGACAAGTTCGCTTCATCGCGCCGGTGTTTCGCGGCACGACGATCGAGGCCAGCGGTTTCGGGGGCGGCACGCCGAGCCTCTTGAGCGTGGCCCAGATGGAGCGACTCTTCGACCTGTTGACGTCGCATTTCGATCTGAAGGTGTCGGATGACAACATGCACACCTTCGAGATCAGCCCGGAGAGCATCGACCAGAAAAAATTCGAATGTCTCGAGCGGTCTTTCATCAACCGCATCGGGATGGGGATTCAGACGTTCGACCCAGACGTGCTGCGGTCCGAGGATCGAATCATCACGCCGCGGGCCAAGTTGATCACGGCCCTCGAGTACATCCGGGACAATTTCCGGGCGGCCAACATTGATTTGATCTTTCGTTTGCAGGGGATGACCGACGAGATCGCGCTGGCAGACATCGAGACGCTGCTCGACCTCGGCGTGCAGATGGTCACCATCAACAAGCTGCGCCGCCGGGAGGTAGATGACCTAGATGAGGATCTAGCGACCCTCCTGACCCGGGTCGAGAACGAGCGCTATTGGAATCCAGGTCGCGATCGGCCCTGGCCCGCGCCGCGCCTGATTCGCCGCGACCTGCGCCCATTTCGCTACCTGTACAATCCGCAGCCCCGGGACTTCAACAGCATCCTCGGATTTGGTGAGCGCGCCCAGTCCGCGATCATCCCGGATCGCGTCTCGTATATTTTTCTGCCCGGGCGGGGCGGGGTCGGAAGGTACGAGCTGTTCGCCGCGGAGGATCCCAACCCCTTTGGGAAGGCGGGGGATCTCGACACGATCCGCGAGACCGATTCGGCTCCCGACGAGGTGCGGTACTGAGCGGTCGAGATCCGCGTCGCCCGATCGTTTTCGCTCACCAGCGGAGCGGGGCATCCCGCGCTACCTCTACGCTCCCATCGTTGATACGGTGCGAGCGGAAGTTGTGATGTTCCGCCACGCTACAGCTCCCCTCGCTGCGGGATCCATTTGCCTGTTGGTGTTCCTCCACGCCTTGCCGGGCGTGGCCCGAGCCGACGGCGAAGCGACGAAGCTGATCACCAGCCACGCGCAGTTGCGTGAGGACCACGACTGGCCTGCCGGCACGATTCAGGAGCAGCTCGACCAGGATCCGACCGCGGTCCCCTTCGGCAAGGGCGCGATCTTTGTTCCGGCCATGACCAACCCGCTCGATGAGCCCCCGGTGTCCGTGTGGCAGGGCGAGGTGCGTATCGCCGAGGGCACGACGGGCCGGCGGTTGGTGGTGCTGCCTGGGCGTGACCGGGTGGAGCTCGGGACCGGCGCGGTGGAGCAGCGGTTCAGCGTGGAGATCGAGGTTCGGGAGCTGCAGATCAGCGTCGTGCCGGTGACCTGGGCCGGCATGGCGGTCCACATGGTGGATGATCGTTTGAACTCGGTGCGCGGCTCCTACGAGGTGATCCGGGTCGACACCCGCGAGTACGTCGACGTCGGGTTTGGCACCGACGAGCAGGGCGGCGAGCCGGTGGCCACCTGGGTCCTGCGGCCCGGTCTCTACAAGATCGTCAGGGTTGGCGAGACCTACCGCGCCCGCAAGGACTTCGCGACCGTGCGCCTGTTGCCCGGTCGCCTCACCGACTTCATGCTGGTCGTCGATCCGGATACCGATGAGTTCAAGGGTGCCGGTGAGGTTCCGCGCGAGGACCTCTTCCTCGCCGGAGAGGGCGATCTGTGGTGGTCCTTCATCCTCGGCGGCGACGTCAACATGAGCTCCCGGGACAACGTGCTCGGGCTCGACAACGGCGAGACCTTCTCCTTTGGCGGCTTCTTGGACACCAAGCTCACGGCCACCATCTTCGATTCGCCGTTGATCCTCCGCCTCCAGGTCGAGGAGGACTGGCAGTTCATCGGTGAGATCTTCCCGCGCAACACCGAAGGGGTCGAGACCGAAGAGCAAGGGGCGGCGAACATCCCGCTTCAGAAGACCCGGGACCGGGTCGACCTCGACGGTCTCTACGTCTACAAGCTCTTCCCCTGGCTCGGCCCATACGTGCGGATGAATTTCGAGACCAACCTGTTCGAGGGGAACGAGTATTTCGAGGGCACGGTGCGGGCCGACGTCTACGAGGCCACCGAGACCGAGGATGGCGAGTCCATTCTCGAGTTCGCCCGCAGCCGAACGATACGGGACAACGTCCGCTTGATCCCCTCCTTTGGCCTCATATCGATCAACGAGGGGATCGGCATGAACGTCCGTCCCCTAAAAACCCTTTGGGCTGAGACCAACATCGGCGTTGGTTTTGGGGCCCGACACCAAATCACCCGCCAGTTGATCGAGTCGACCGGCGACGACGTGTTCACCTGTGACGCCTGGGAAACGGGCGAGGCGGGCACCGCCTTCCCGGACTACTTCCGCAACAACCAAGAGGCCAGCGTTTGCGTGCGCGACGCCGACGAGCAATGGGAAACGGATCGGGTCTCCTTCTACCGCCGCGTGCCCGCCACCCATCAGCTCGGTATCGAGGCCACGATCATCGGCATCTTCCGCATCACCCGCTGGGTCCTGATCAGCATCGATATCTACAGCCTGATCCCGTTCTTCGACAGCCGGGTTCCGTTCACCGACGCGTCCGACTTCTTTGAGAACATCGTGCTCGACGTCGACACCACCCTCTCCCTAAAGCTCACCCGTTTCGTCAGCATCAACTACGCCTTCCGTTATCAACGTGACCCTTCCCTATCCGTGGGCGGTGATCCGAACCGCTTCCAAAACGACATCCGCGTACGCTTCAGTCTGGACCTGCCATGATCATCGCGCCCCCAGACGGTCGCCTGGTCCGGGCTCACGTCACGGAGATCGCGCAGCAGCTACGCCAGCTGCGAACCGAGTCGAAGGACGGTCCGATCACCCTCGACCTCGGCGGGGTGCGTGAGGTGGACAGCGCCGGCGTGGCCCTGCTCGCCACCTTCGCCCGCGAGCTGCGCACCACCGGGCGGACCCTCAACGTGATCGGCATCCAACCGAGCGTGCAGCAGACCCTCGACCTGTTTCCCTACGTCGGCGATGAGGTGCCGCCGGCTCGGGAGTTCAACTGGTTCGAGAGCTTCGGCGAGAGCGGCGCCAAGGCTGCGGAGGTTGTTTTCCAGTACCTGACGATGTGCGCCGACGTCTTTTGGTTCTCGATCAGCGGGCTGTTTCGGCCGCGCGGCATCCGCTGGGCCCAGGTCGTTTTCGAGATGTCGTCGATGGGCTCGCGGGCCTTTGGAGTGGTCGGCCTGATCTCCTTCTTGGTAGGCGCCACCATGGCGTTGCAGAGCGCCGTGCAGCTCCGGCAGTTCGGCGCCAACATCTTCGTGGTCGATCTCATCGGCGTCTCCATCACCCGCGAGCTCGGGCCTCTGATGGCCGCCATCGTGGTGGCCGGCCGCTCCGGGTCGGCGGTGGCGGCGGAGATCGGAACCATGGTGATCACCGAGGAGGTGGATGCCCTCAAGACCATGGGGCTCAACCCGACCCGCTTCTTGATCGTCCCGAAGGTGATCGCTATCACCCTAACCCAACCGGTGCTGACCGTGCTCGCCAACGTCATGGGCATCCTCGGGGGCATGGTGATCGGCGTGCTCTACCTCGAGCTCTCGCCGACGACCTTCCTATCCCGCCTGGCCGAGGCGTTGTTCGTCAAGGATGTCGTCACCGGCCTGATTAAATCGGTCATCTTCGCCCAGCTGATCGTCACCATCGGCGCGCTCTGCGGCCTGCGTACCAAAGGTGGCGCCGACGCGGTGGGGCGCGCGACGACAGTCAGCGTCGTCGCCAGCATCTTCGCGGTGATCGTCGCGGACGCGGTTTGCAGCGTGGTCTTTTACTTCTGAGGGAGGGCATGGCGAGCGAGCGACAGCCAGCGGTGAAGGTCCGCGATTTGGTGGCCAAGTATGGCGACAAGGTCGTCCTGCGTGGGGTCAGCATGGACGCCAACCCCGGCGAGGTGCACGTCATTCTCGGCGGCTCCGGTTGCGGCAAGAGCACCCTGCTCAAACACATCATCGGCCTGCT
>JAUUZB010000126.1 GCA_030590185.1 Deltaproteobacteria bacterium | reverse complement strand
CCTTTGCCCTGGGCAACGACCCACCGGTGGCGGAGGATCTCGTACCGCCGATCGGAGAGGTCCAACATGGCGAGGTTGTTCTCGAGACATGGCTGACCGACAGCGCCGTGGACACCGCCGGCATAGATATTCAATGGAGCGATGACGATGAGACCACCTGGCGTACGGCTGCCTTTGGGCGGGGGAACGTCGATGCCTTGGCGACCGCCGGTGAGCCTCCAGGGCGGTTGCACTTGGTGACTTGGGACAGTGCCGTGGCAGAGAATCTGCTCCAACCCGAGCTCCCCCAGGGGCTCGGCAACGATTTTGCGTTCGATGTGAAGATGCGACTCCGAGCCTACGACGAGCCCAGCGCTGGCCTGCTGTATCGTGGACCCTGGAGCGACGTCATCAGTATCCCAGAGGTGAGCAACCAGACCGTGCCGCGCATCGAGAGCCTCGTTGCCCGTCGCTCGGAGTTGAACTCGGGTAACAGCCCGGTGGCGATAAGCTATCGAGTTATCGATCAACAGTCCGATCCCGTGGACATCACCTTGGCGTACTCCCTCGATATAGGGGCGTCCTGGTCGCCGTGCAATGAGCTTCGCCAGGCCTCGAGTGAGGGCCACTATGATCTGGCGACGTCGCCGGCGGAAGCTGACGGTGGCGGCGGGATCGAGCACCTCTTCGTCTGGGATCCACGCGGCATTAGCTTGGAGGAGAACACCTCCACCCGCCTACGTCTGCGGGTCGCCGACGGCTATCCCGAGGAGAGCCCAGCCGTTGCCCAGGCCGAATTGCAGTTGGTCCATGGTATAGGGCCAAAATGGCCAGCCACCGGAGCAGAGCCGTTCGCACCGTTGGCGAGCTACCCTACACCCCCGGTTCCCTGCGCTCCCCCTGACCCCGGCCTCTGCCCGTGGGAGCCCTCCGCCGTCTCGAGTGGAGATTTCGATGGGGATGGACGCATGGATATCGTCGCCGGCAGCACGGCCGAGACCGACATACTGCTCTATCCGGGTCATCCCGATGGAGACGGTGAGCTGCTAACGCCGATCTCATTGGCGGCGGGTACCGAGGTCGATTTCCTGAGTGCCGCGCAAATGACCGGTGATGATCGACTCGACCTGATCGCGGCGTCAAATACGGCAGCGACGGCGATCTACTTCGAAGGCGATAGCGGCGGCATCTTTGCCCCCCCGGTCACGGTCGCCATTGGCTTTAACCCAACCGCCGTCGAGGTGGTCGATATTGACCAAGACGGCCGCAGCGACTTGATCGCCGCCAACGCAGGGGGCGAGTGGGTTGTCCGGCTGGCGCAGGCGAGTGGTTTCGCCGACCCGGTGTCGCACGACACAGAGCTATTTTCACGCGACCTCGCGGCGGCCGATTTCAATGGCGACGGCATCGTAGATCTGGTGACCGCCCACCTCGTACGCGACGTCATTTTGGTTCATCTAGGGGTTGGCGACGGGAGCTTCCTGGAGCCCCTGCGCTTCGAGACCAACGAGGCGCCGCGGTATGTGGTCGCGTCTGACATCGACCTGGATGGTGATACCGATCTGATCATCGCCCACACGCTCGGCAACCGAGTCGACGTCATGGAAAATATTGGCGAAGCGGGATTGCTGAGCGTCGACCTGGCCCTGGCAGGGTCCAGCCCGATCAGTGGCGACCCCGCCGGCTTGGTCAGCGGAGACTTCAACGGCGACGCCGCTCCTGACTTCGCAGTCACGCTCAAGGAGACCGACCAGGTCGTTCTCTTTTTGGGGCTCGGTGCCGGCGCCGCGGGCACGTCGTCACCCATCCTCCTTGCGGTTGACGCCAATCCCCGTGGAATTGCCATCGCTGATCTCAATGGCGACGGTTTTCCGGACCTGGCCGTGGCCGCGCAGAGCGCTCCGGCCATCGATATCATCCTCAGCAGCGCCAACTCCGCGTTGGCAACGACAGCCTTTGCTGAGCCCCGGTCGTACTCGATGGGAGACGCACCGCACGCCACGGCAATGACGGACTTCGATTGGGATGGTGATCTAGATGTGATCGCGACGAGCAAGCCCGCGCTCGCTAGCCAAGACACACCAAACCTGATTGTATTTGAACGGACCGGTGGAACGGGAGACGACACGCTGACCAGCAGCGTGTCGGCGGTTATTGAGGACGGACCGGGGAATCCCTACCTGGCCGATTTCAATGGTGACGAAGTTCCGGATATTGCGGTCCCCTCGTACCACAACGACGAATTGCTGGTGTTTGTTAGCGACGCCCCGGCCGGAGTAGGCGGCACTGGATTGCTCAGTCCGACGTCCATCTTCACCGCACCGTTTCCGTTGGCAGTCGGCGGAGGTGACCTCGATGGGAACGACCTGCCCGACCTCTTCGTTACGACCGAGACCACCCACGTCATCGATGTATTCTGGGACGTCAGCGTGGGGGGCTATGGCGCCCGCCAGACGCTGCTTCCTCCGTACTTCCCGCGCGACGCATTGTTCGCAGACCTCAACCACGACGGCCTCGATGATCTCGTCGTGGCGGCGTCGGTGAATACTTCCGACCCCTCCGCCGAGAACGGCGAAATAGTCACCTATTTCAATAATGGTCTCGGTGCGTTGGTTCTCCATCAGCGGCTCGACATAGATCGCTCCATCCTCGCTTTGGACGTGGCTGACTTCAATCAGGACGGTCAGCTCGACCTGTGTGTGGCATGGGAGTCCTTCGCATCAGACACGGATCCGACCCAGGACATCTCCATCGTCCTCAGCGACGGGACCGGCACTCTGTTGGCGGCGATCGACCTAAACAGCCAGCGCTCACCCACCGATCGGGACGCTGCCGCCGACCTGCGGGCGGCCGACGTCAACGGTGATGGCAGCGCCGATATCGCGGCGGTGGTGCCGGGTGTGCCCGGTGTCCTGAAAGTCCACATCGGACACGGTGACGGCACGTTCGACCCGTTCGTCGACTTCATCGTCAGCGCAGATCCCCGCTCCCTGACCGTCGGTGACCTCAACGGCGACGGTGTCAACGACATCGCCGTGGTTAGCCGGGAGGCGGGCGTGTTGGCCGTTCTGGTGGGCCAAACGGGGAGTTTTCGTGGCAACACAAAGGTGGCATTCGTGCCCACCGAGGCCGTCGCCAATCGTGAGGGACCCGACCGTTTCCTCGAGGCCATTCGCCCGAGCCACCTCAACCGGCGGATCAATGCCCGCAGGAGCCCGCGAGAATTCGAGTCCGGTCTCTCTCGTGCGGGCATCACCTCGCCCGGTGTGATGGTGCCCATCAGTGCGTTGCACGAGGTCGTCGGCGACACCCGCTTGACCCGGGTCAGAAGCGACGATGTGGATGGCGTACGTTTGCGTGTGGAGGGGCGTCTCGGAGCACGACTGGATGACAGCTCGGTGACGAATTTCGCTCGTCAGGGACTCGACCTCGAAGCATCGCCGCCGCGCGGGGTGGAGATCGTGATACCCCTGTGGCGGCTACCCGCGGTGCTGGCCGACGCCCAGCTCTTCCTGCGCACTGTCGATTATTTACGCGCCGACGACCTCGCCGCCGATGACCTCCATGCAGTGCCAGAGGGTCACAACTTCCTGCCGCGGGTGGAAGGCGCCAGCGGCTATCGCGACGTGGTGCGGCCGCTGTACGCGTACATCGAGATCGATCTGGACAGCGACGGCGACCTCTCCACCGGCAGTGGTCGCCGCTTTGTGATCGATGCTGAGGACGAGACCGTGCGCGTGCTCACCGATCGGTTGGGGACCTTCGCCGTCTTTGAGTAGCCCGGTCCACTGACTCCGAGCGCTTGCGCCAGCCGCCGGCATCTGTAACCACTAGCGCCCCAACCCGAGGTGCAGTCATGGCAAAAAAGCGCTCGACCAACGTCTCCCTGAGCTCCCCCAAGGCCCGGCTGGCCGCCCTGCGCCGCCTCATGCGTGACGCCGGCGTCGCCGCCTACCTGGTACCGAGCACCGACCCGCACCAGGGCGAGTACGTCCCGACCTTTTGGGAGCGGCGCAGTTGGCTCAGCGGCTTCACCGGCTCTGCGGGGGATCTGGTGATCACCCACACCGCGGCGGGGTTATGGACCGACGGGCGCTACTACTTACAGGCGGGCGAGGAGCTCAGGGGCTCCGGCATCCGGTTGTTCAAGGCGCCGGAGCGCGGTACCCCGAGCCAGAGGGACTGGCTGGCGAAGACGCTGAAGAAGGGACAACGGGTCGGGTTCGATCCGCGGCTGCTCTCGATCCAACAGCACCGGGAGCTCGAGGGCAGCCTCAACGCGGCCGGCGTGAAGCTCAAGGCGATCGACCGCAACCTGGTGGATCAAATCTGGACGGATGCACCGGCACCCCGTCGCTCCCCGATCATGGTGCGGCCGAAGTCGGTCACCGGCGAGGCCACCACCACCAAGCTGCGCCGGGTGCGCAAGGAGATGAAGGAGGCCGGCGCCGATGCCCACGTGGTGACCACCCTCGACAGCATCGCCTGGTTGTTCAACATCCGCGGCAGCGACGTCGATTTCAATCCGGTGGTGATCGCCCACGCGGTGGTCACCGCCAAGAACGCGACCCTCTACGTTGATCCGGCCAAGGTGCCCCCCGCCCTCGCCAAGAAACTCGGCCCGGCGGTGAAGGTTCGCGCTTACACCAAGACCGCCGCAGACCTGCGGGCCCTCGGCCGGGCGCGCAAGCGGGTCTGGCTCGACCCGGCCACCTGCAACGCCTGGGTGGCAAGCCTGGTCAAGGGTGCCAAGCTGGTGGAGAAGACCTCGCCCATCCCAGCGATGAAAGCGCGCAAGAACCGCACCGAGATCGCTGGCATGGCCAGCGCCCACGTACGCGACGGCGTCGCCATGGTGCGCTTTCTACGCTGGCTCGAGGAGGCGGTGCCCGAGGGCGGCGTCACCGAGCTCAACGCCGCGGACCAACTCGAGGTCTTTCGCCGCGAGGGGGACCGCTTCGTCGGTCTGAGCTTCCGCACCATCTCCGGCTACGCCGGCCACGGCGCGATCATCCACTACTCGGTCACCCCCGAGACCAGCGTGCCGCTCAAGGCGAAGGGCATCTACCTGGTCGACTCCGGCGGCCAGTACCTGGACGGCACCACCGACATCACCCGCACCGTGTTGCTCGGCAAGAGCGCGACCAGGGAGCAGAGGGACCGCTTCACCCGGGTGCTCAAGGGACACATCCGGTTGGGCCGAGCGATCTTCCCCGAGGGGGTCGCTGGTATCCGGCTCGATACGCTGGCGCGCACCGCCCTGTGGGACGCCGGGCTCGACTACGGGCACGGCACCGGCCACGGCGTGGGCGCCTTCCTGAACGTGCACGAGGGACCGCAGTCGATCAGCGTGCGCGGCATGGCGCACATCGAGGCGGGCAACGTGCTCAGCAACGAGCCTGGCTTCTACCGCGCCGGGGCCTATGGCATCCGGATCGAGAATCTGGTGGTGGTCACCGAGGCGCCGGTGGGCGAAGGGGACTTCCTCTGCTTCGAAACCCTGACCCTCTGCCCGATCGATACTCGGCTGATCGAGCGGCGGTTGCTCGATGCCAATGAGGTAGCGTGGCTCAACGGCTATCACCGGACCGTGTACAAAACCCTGGCGCCCCTGGTGCCGGCGGCGGATCGGCGGTGGCTGAAACAGGCGACGCGGGCGCTTTAGCGGGCAGAAGGGGCTGCGGCGCACCCCGATGAACCAGCGCTATTGCCGCGCATAGCTCGACAGGCGCTCGGCGGCCGGTTGATCCCCGAGCATCCCGTAGAGGCTGTGGGCCAAACCCAAGTGGTCCGCCGCGAGCTCCGCCTCGCCGGTGCGCTCGAAGATGTAGCCGAGCCACTCGTAGCTGACCGCGATCCCCCGTACGTCCCCGAGCGCGGCGAAGAGCTCGCGGGCGCGCATCACCGAGCGATACGCCGTGTCGGCGTCACGATTGAGCCAGGCCATGGCGCCTGCATTGAGTGCCGCGGCGGCCTCGTAGCGAGGGAAGCCCAGCGTCTCAAAATGTGTCACGAGCGCAGTGAGCATCTCGGCCGACCGGGCGGACGGTGAGCGGGCGCGTTCCGGCTCCGGATCGTCGAACGGGGTCAGGGGTTGTTCGACGAACAACGGTCCGAGCCGGGCGCTGCGGCCATCGGCCAACCAACGTAAATCGAGGCCCTCGTCAGCGAACACGGAGCGGGGGTGAATTTGTGACCGGCGCTCCCGACGCTTTGGAGGGGTTGGCGGCGCGGGCGCGAGGTAACGCCGCCGACACTGATTCGGGGTTAGCAGGATCACGACGTCGGGGTCGAGGGTCGAGGCACCGAGGATCTTCTCGTACTGGGCCGCCTTTTGGTACTCGAGGGGCGCCTCTTCCACCGGGGGCGGATCCGGGGCGTCGATCTTCTCGATCTCAAACACCGGGATCGGCTCCCTGCTGACCTCCGGGCGGGCGCCCGTGACCGTGCCCGGCTGTGCCCTGACGGAGGGACCGGCCTCCAAGACTCTATCGTAATCAGCCGGCTAGGAGATCAACACCCCCTCCTCGCTGATCTCGGGCTCAGAGGGGCCGGGCAACTGCACGCAGGGGACCGGATCTGCATGGGGCTCCAACCGCACCGGTGCCTCGGCAGCGCCAAAGTTGGACGGGCCGTTTCCGTGCTCGTCGAAGACCTCGATGAAGTACTCGAGGGTGCCGGCATCGCCTAGAACGGGAAGGCGGGCGGCGTAGACGTCGACGGGACCCCCAGGCCACGCCAGGGGACGTGGCTGCCGGACGAACGCTGCCATTCGCCAACCCGGATCTGCGACGGTTCTATAGACGACCTTGGGATCGAAAACCGACGAGTCATCGACAAACGCGGCCACGATCTCGAACGCCCGATCGGTAGGGTAGAGGGAACAGGGCTGGTGCAGGATCTCTGGCGCTAGCACGTCTTCGCTGACGCGCCGGGCCGAACGCTTCGGGGGCTCGAGGGGCCGCCCTGGGTAGGGTCGTGGCAGATCAGGGCGGATCAATCCCAGGTCCGGGGCGGGCTGATCCGGAACCATCAGCTCCACGTCCGGTGGCCGGCCAGGACGGATCCGAGGTCCGGGGCCGCGGTCGGGCAGGGGCGCCGCCTGGGCCAACCCTGGTGTCGGGCCTTTGAGCAGCGCGCAGCCCCTCGGCCGGACCCGCACGTTCTTGGCCCGTTGGTAACTGCTCACCAGCTCACCGATTCGCTCGGCCGCCACGCCGGTATCCGACCCCAGCGACGCTCGGCTGTGCAGGAAGGCGGCGTGGGCGGCTCCCCGCAACAGGGCGATGAACTCGAGATGACATCCAGCCCCCCTCAAGCTGACCAACGGTTCACGGAGGCGAGCCATCCCGGCCAACTCGTTCAACACCATTCCCGCCAACGCGCGTTGCTGGTCTGGGGTCAACCGCGGTGCCTGGTGCAGGATCTGCGGCCGGAGCAGATGGCTCGGGTCGCGGCCCGGGCGTGGTGCGGGGGCGCCACCACCGGAGTGGAGATGCGGCGGCGTCCAGGCGCTGAATGCGACGACCGCGGCGGCGTTGAGCGCGACCACGAGATCTCTGGGCGGCAACGCCTGTGTTTCAATTCGCTCTACGGTCTCCACCGCTCGCTGGCCCGGCCGCGGATCGAACACCGGCGCCCGCAGGCGCCAATAGCCCTCCTTGACGCAGGCGTGCAGGTGCGGGCTCGCGGTCAGGTGGAATTCGGCGGCCAACAGGCTCGACTGCAGCCGCTGTTGTTGCACGCCCCGACCAAGGCCGCGGTAGAGCAGCAGGGCAGTGGCCAAGGAATAGAGCGCCTCGTCGGTGTCGCCCCGGGCGAGCTCTAGGGAGGCTCGCTGGGCGTGGAGTTGCGCGAGCTGCCCCTCCTGGGCAGTGCGGGTGACGACGTCATCGACCTCGGCCAGCAACGCGGCCGCCGCCTCTGGGTCACCGAGGAGGTGGGTGACGTAGCCGAGGTTGAGACCGGAGGCGATCTGCCCCTCGCTCTCCCCGAGGTTGAACAGGAAATCCTTGGCGCGGTTGAAACGCTCGTTG
>JAUUZB010000313.1 GCA_030590185.1 Deltaproteobacteria bacterium | reverse complement strand
GATGGCGTGGGACGACGGCTTGACCGCGGGGAGTGTGGTTTCCAAGCTGGCCAGCGCCTTACTCACCGGCGTGGTGGTGGCGGTGATCGAGGAGGCGTTCTTTAGGGGGGCGCTGTTCGGCGTGTTGCGGCGCCGGCTCCCCTGGCCGTGGGCGCTGGGTGTGCTGTCGGTGCTGTTCGCGGTGATTCACTTCATCAAGCCGGGCCGCGGCGTGCCGTCGCTCGCCTCGGTCGAGTGGTGGAGTGGTTTTGCCCTCCTACCAAACGCCTTCGTACGTTTTTCCGATCCGGGCCTGTTGCTCTCCGGTTTGGTGACCCTGACCTTGTTCGGTTGGATCCTCGGCTACGCGGTGCTGCGTACCGATTCGCTCTTTCTGGCGATCGGTCTGCACGGCGGTTGGGTGTTCGCGCTGCGCAGCTTCACCAAGACCACCCACGCGGTGGGGGAGCCGGACCTCTGGCTGGGCAAGACCCTGCGCGTCGGCCTGGTGCCGCTGGGGATGCTGGCGCTCAGCTATCTGTTGGTTTGGTGGTTGTTGCGGCGCCGGGATCAGGGGCCCGTCGCGTCCGGCGGCTGAGGTCGTTCCTTGCGGTTGGCGGCCGCCTCCCCCCTCTGTCGCTCCCGCCGGCCCTCTGCTACTAGAATCCCCACATGGCCCGCACCGAGTCCAAGGCCCGCCGCGAGCAACGGATCGCATACCTCGAGGCACTCTGCCGCGCAGTCCCGTACCACATAGTCGAGAAGGTCCTCGCCGACCCAACCGAAAGCTCCGTCGGCAACCAGAGCTTCGAGGGCTCTGTCATGTTCGCCGACGTCGTCGGCTTCACCTCGCTGTGCGAAGGCTTGTCCTCCCAGGGACCCGAGGGTCTCGGCAAGCTTTCGCACATCCTCAACGAGGTATTCACGCACCTGCTCGATGAGGCGATCTTCCCCTACGGCGGTTACGTGGTGCAGTTCGGCGGCGACTCGATTACCGTGGTCTTCCGCGGCGACGACCAGGCGCGCCGGGCGGTGGCCGCGGCCCTCGCCTGCCTGCGGATCATGCACGGCGAGCTCGGCCGGTTGCTCGACGGCCGCAGCGGTGAGCTGATGCTGCGCATCGGTTTGGCGGCGGGACAGATCGACATCCCGGTGCTCGGCGACTACACCCGGCGCACGGCGGTCTGTGCCGGCTTGACCGCCCACCGCGCCCTGGTGTTGCAACAGATCGCCCAGCCGAACGAGATCGTGGCCGACGCTGCGCTGGTTCGCCTGATCGGCCGAGATGTCGAGGTCGTCGACCGGCGCGATGACCGCGCGGTGGTGCGCGGGCTGCGCGAGTGGCCGGCCACCGTGCCGATCGCTGAGCTCGGTGATCGCACTCGGAGCCAGGTCGAGGAGAAGATCGCGCTGCTGGAACCGTTGGTGCCACAGCCGCTGACCGGGCGGATGAAGAGCACCCCCAAGGGTTGGCGGATCGAGGGTGAGCTGCGCAACGTGGTGGTGCTGTTCGTCGAGGTACAGGGCCTGGAGCTCGGCGCCAGCTCGGTTCGAACGAGCCCCTCCTCGGCGCCGGTCAACCTCAACATCGCGATCGACGTCGCCCGCTCCCTGCTGCGGGCCTACCGCACGTACGGCGGCATCGTGACCAAGGCGGACCTGGCCGAGCGCGGTCACCGGGTGATGGTGATCTTCGGCTTGCACATGCCGGCGAACAACGACGCCGAGCGGGCGTTGCTCGCCGGGTTGGAGTCAACGGCGCGCATCCGCGGCTACGCCGCCGCGAATCAGGTCAACGTCTCGATGCGAACCGGTGTGCACGCCGGTCGAGTCTACTTCGGTGCCATCGGCAGTGATCTCAAGCACGACATCACGGTGGTCGGCGACACCGTCAACCTCGCGGCGCGCACGGCGGCCGCGGCCGAGGCCTTCGAGGTGTTGGTCACCACCCCGGTGCGCAACGCCGTGGCCGGTGAGTTCGAGCACTCCAGCCGCGGGCCGGTACGGGTCAAGGGCAAGACCAGCAGCGTCTCGATGTATGTCATCCACGGGCCGACCGAGGGTCGCGCCCACTTCGTGCAGGCACGGCAACAGTCGCGCTTCTGCGCCGGCCGCGTCGACGAGATCGCGGCGCTCAACGAGGCGGTCGACCGGGGGCTCGCCGGGGACGGTCAGATCATTGGAGTGGTGGGGGAGGGCGGCGCCGGCAAGAGTTTCATCCTCTCCTCGGTGATCGACCGCTGGATCCTCGGCGGCGGGGTCGGTGTGCTCGGGCGCTGCCGTTTCGCCACCCGCTCTGCGCCGCTCACGCCGGTGGTGGCGATGTTCGCCAACTTCCTCGGCCTCACCGAGAAGGACAGCGACGAGGACCGCCGGGAGCGGATCCGCGCCGGACTCGAATCTTTCAAGCTCAAGGGCGGCGCGCCGGAGTTAATCTCCCTGCTCCAGCCCGTGCAGCGGACCGACGGCCTCTCGGAGGCGCTCGTCGATCTCGCGGACCTGCACGCCCGCGAGCGCGTGCTGGCCAGCATCGTCGAGTTCCTGATCAAGCGGGTCAAACACGAGCCCGTGCTCTACGTGATCGAGGATCTGCATTTCGCCGACACCCTGACCGTGGAGCTCACCCAACGCCTAACTGCGGTAGGCGGCCGTGGCCGCTTCTTGATGATCGGCACCTATCGCCGTGATCCGGTTCTCAAGGATCTGCGCCGGGGGCTCGACACCGAGATCGAGCTCAAGGATCTGACCCTCGCGGACTCTACCGCATTGGTCGCCCACGAGCTGCGGGCCAAGGAGGTCGACCCGGACCTGGCGGTCTTCCTGTGGGAGCGCGCCCGCGGGCGCCCGGGTCACCTGGTGGAGATCCTGCGTTTCTTGGGGGAGCGGCAGCTGGTCGAGCGCCGGGGCGCGGTGGCGGTGGCGCCGGAGCCAGGGGTGCGCCTGCTCGATGACATCGTGCCGCGCACCCTGGCGCAGGTAGCGCTGGCTCGTCTCGACGACCTCGGCGCGCTCGAACGCCGGCTGTTGCGCATGGCGAGCGTGGTCGGCCGGCGTTTCGGTAAACCGTTGCTCGAGGAGGTCTCCGACACGGTTCTCGAGGCTGAGCTCGACTCGGACTGGCTCGAGGAAGCGGTGACCCGGTTGGCCTCAGAGCGGGTGATCGTGGCGAGCGCCCACGAACAATCGGGTTATATGTTCCGCGATGGCGTCACCCGCGCCGTGGCCTACGGTACCATCCCCGGGGACGAGCGCCGTGAGCTGCATCGCCGCATCGCCGACGCCCTCGAGAAGCTCTCGAACGATGACCCCCGTCGGGCACCGGCGACCCTGGCGCTGCACCGGGAACGGGCGGAACAGTGGGAGGAGGCGGTCGACTGGTACCAACGCGCGGCGCGAACCGCGATGCGCGCCGGGCTCGATCGCGAGGCCATCGATTTGATCGACCGCTGGGAAGCGACGGCGCGTCATCTGCCACCGGAGACGTCGCCGACTCGCCGTCGTCTGGCGCGCATGGCCCTGTTGCGTTTTGTGGCCACGGCCCGCGGTGGGCAGCCCGGTCCGACCGTGCGCCTCGGCCGCAAGCTGGCGGCCGAACACTGGGACGATCTCGACGCCGCGGCGCGCGGGGAGGTCGACTTCTGGCTCGGCCGCGCCCTGGTCGCCTTCGGTAGGCCGAAAAAAGCTCGCGAGCGTCTGGAGCGCGTCTACAACTCCCAGGCCTCGTCGGCCCACCGCTCCGACGCGGCCCGGTTGATCGCTGAGACCCATACCCACAGCTTTGAGCCGGAGATCGCCAACCAGTGGCTCGACAAGGCCGCGGCGCTCACCCCTAACGACGACTACCGGCTCGCCCGCATCCAGTTGGTCCGCGCCAATATCATGATCGCCACCGGCAACATCGACCGGGCCCGGGCGATCTACGCCCAGATCAAGGGGGACACCCGCCGGAGCGAGCAACTGCGGCTCGCGGCAATGGCCGCCACCAATGTCGCTTATTGCGACATGCTCAATGGCCACTTCGACATGGCGGTGCGGGGCTTCAACGAGGCCTTGGTCATGGATCGGGCCCTGCGCGATTGGTCGGCTGAGGCGGTCGACTTGGTCAATCTCGGCCAGACCCACCTGTGGGCGGGCCGGGCCGAGGAGGCGCGACCGTTGCTGGCGCGGGCCATGGGCCTGGCGCGCGACCTCGGGGAGGAGCTGACCGTGGCCGAGGCCCACGTCCACCTCGGCGCTGCCATCGCCCTCACCGAGGACCCGCTCGAGGGTACCCGCCTGTGTCGCGAGGGCTGCGAACGGGTGCAGAAGGCCGGTCTGCGCGAGTCGGAGCTGGCCGGCGAGCTACACTTGATGCGCATCGCCATCACCCGCAAGGAAGCCAGGGCGGCGCGGGTCGCGATGGAGCATTGTCGGGAGCACGAGGCGCAGCTGCGCAGCCTGCCGCTGTTCCGACGGACCTTCGCCGAGCTCGAGAAGCAGGTGGCGGAGGCCTTTGGGGAGTGACCTAGTCGGCCTCGGAATCCGCCTCGGTCTCGGAATCCGCCTCCCCGTCGTCGGCCCATGGCCACTCGAACTCCAGGGTGGTGAGCTTGAGGATGAGGCCGATCTCGTGGTCCCAGAGCACGTCGCTGCCGGAGATGTGAAAGGACGGCCGGTAGTAGGGCTCGACGAAGAAGCCCGGGAACAGCTCCGGCTCATCCATGCCGACGATCGGGATCGGTAACCCTATAAAGAGGTTCCACTGCACCGGCGGGTCGCGGGTGCCGCCGATGGCGAAGCCCAGGCCGAGGTTGACCCCCAACCAGACACCGGCCTCGTAGTAGAAGAGGGCTTCGAAGTCGTCATCGAAGAGCCACAGAAAACCCTGGGAGGCCCACCAATAGATGCCGAGCAGGCGGATGCTGCCGGTGACCTCGTAGCCGAGCGCCGCTCCCTCGACGCCGCTCGCGAGATGCGTGAAGGCGGCGGACAACCCGATGCTGATTCCGCCCTCGTAGGCAGAGGTGTCCCCGTTCCCGTCCGCCCCGTCCTCTTCGTCGGCGCCGTGGGCCGGGGAGCAGACAATGAATGCCGTCACCAAGAGGGCCAGGCCACCGTGGGTCATGGCGCGCATCATTGCACGTTCGGAAGGTTTGGCCGAAGGCGAAAGATGGATCGGTCGACACGGGCCGCCCGGAAAAATAACGCAACGCGCCAGACATACCGCCGATAATATAGCCTGAATCTGGTAAACCGCTCGTTTTCACTGAGCTTACCGGGTCCCCGGGGGCGCGCTTCCCCGGTGTAGGTTTCTTGTTGACGATGTAGGACAGTGTGTGTTAACTGCCTACCTTAGCGAGTTGATGACGCACCACGTTAAGGCCCATAGGCGAACGCCTAGGGTCGCGAGGACATCCAGAATGACACGCTCAATTATCTCCATCACGGGCATTTTGGCTGGGATCACGGGCTGCTGCCTGCTCGGCGGTTGCGGGGACGCGGACCCCTTTGGCGACGAGCTCGCTGACGTGGCCTGGGAGCGAGCGGTCTTTAATGAGAACGGCGGTCTGCGCTGGGGCTCCCGCGACGATCCGAGCATCTTCGATTCCAGCCTCGAGCTACGCCTCGAGGAGCTGCCGCTCAATGGCGAGGCGGAGCGGATCCCGTGGACGGGCTATCACTGGGCCACCTATCAGGACAGCATCAACTTCCGCTGGGCGGGTGAACAGAGCGAGTCGCCCGCCGCGAAATACCAGGCGGCCTTTGGCGGCACCAACGTCGAAGACAAGGTGTCGGCCTACCGCGGCATCGCGAGCCAAGAGAGCCGCACCGCCTGCGACTCCGACGAGGCCTGCAACAGCGATCTCGGCGAGGCCTGCGCCAAGCGGCGCGGCGAGGATG
>JAUUZB010000211.1 GCA_030590185.1 Deltaproteobacteria bacterium | reverse complement strand
GCGGGATCATAGCCGAGGCTGCGACACTCGAACCCGGGCGCCGGGTCGGTCGGGGCGGCTGGGGCGTTCGGACCGGTTGGGTCGGCCCGGTCGGTCGAGTCGGCTGGGGCGTTCGGACCGGTTGGGTCGCCCCGGTCGGTCGGGTCGCCCACCTTGGCCCCGTCCATGCTTGGCCCGGCCATGCTTGGCCCGGCCATGCTCGCCCCACTCGCGCTCACCCGTTTCATGCTCAGGCTCGCCCCTGCAGAGCCCGGGCAACATCCCCGCGACCCGCGACCACGGCCGCGGTCACCACGATGGCGCACCAGGGCAACACCACGCCGACCAGGGTTTGCAGCAACACCGCGACCGCGCCGCTCGGGTCGAGGGCCGCGCCGGTCAAGGGCGGATCCACCGACCAGATCAGGTGCACCACCGCGTCGGCCCCGGGTCCGTGGATCGCGAGGTAGGCGACGATCAGACCAACTACGGTGGCCGGCAGAGCCAGGACCAAACCGCGCAGGAGCTGCAAGCGTACGATGTCGCCAAAGGTCCAGCCGAGGGCCAACAACAAACCGACCTCCTCCCGCCGGCCGAGCCGGTCGCGCACCGCGCCGGCGGCCAGCACCAACAGGGCCAACAGGGCGGGCAGCAACGCGACCAATCCGAGGCTGCCCCGGTTGGCGATGGCGCGCAGGGCCAGACCGCGCTGGCGGGTCTTGGTGGTCACCTGCACCGGCCAGGGCATGGCGTCGCGCAGATCTGGGATGAGCACCTCCGCCTCCTCGGGGTGAAAGACCCACAGGGCGAGGTCGCTTGCTTCACCGGGCCCGAGGGCCAAGAGGTCGCGGGCGTCCTCCGGATGAAGCACCACCAGATCGTGCGCCACCAACGCCGCGCCGGCCGGCAGGGCCTCGACCACCACGAAGCTCCGGCGTGGTTGCGTACCCAGGTTGACCTGCTCGCCCACCGGAATCGTGAGGCCAGGACCCACCCGTGCTTCGCCGCGCCCGAGCTGCGCACCGCCGTCCTGTGTTGGCGCCGCGATCACGGTCACCGCTCCGGCATGGGATTCGACCACGCCCCACACCCGGGCTGCGACCCGGGTGGGACCCACGACCCGCGCCCGGACCTCGTCGGCGATGCCCGCGGGCAACGGCAGGAACCCGTGGGGACTGACCCGACGTGCTACGAGGTCCGGGGCCGGCTCGAGCACCGTCTCGGCCGTGGCCCGCGCCCCTTCGGCGACTAGCAACACCCCCGCCACAAACACGGCCACGCCGAAAAGGCCGGCGGCGAGCAGGGCGGCTTCGAGGGGCCGCCGGATCAGATCGCGACCGGCCAACCCGAGCCGGAGCGTCCAGCCGCTCACCGCGGGACCTCCCCCGGCGCGTAATCCCAGGGCACCGCCGGGTGCGTCATCTCCGGGTGGCGGTCGCGGTGGCCCGACGGTGCGGTCACCAGGCGTTGCAGGCCGTGAGAGGCAACGAGCTCGCGAGCCGCGCGGATCGACGCGCGGGGACGAAAACTGGCGTCGAGGAGGAGCAGCGAGACCGCGACTGCGCAGGCCGCCAACAGCCACGCCACCCCACGGGCCGTGCGCCGAAGCCGGTCGAGCGGCAATGATTGGGGATACTGGGGAGGCTGCGACCCAGACGACGATCGTGACGAAGGCCGCGAGCCGGACGGGGGCTGCGGTCCAGTCGGAGGTTCGCTCACTTCGTGCCCTTGGCCCGCTTCAGGATCTCAGCGAACCGTGCCGCGTCGATCTCACTGAGCCGAAAGGTTTCCGTTCCCCCGTGCCGCTCCACAAAGACCTTGCGCTGCGGCGGCGATACCGCGACCGGCATCGGCCCCATAGGTCCCATGACGTCGGAGCCGACCACGAACAATTGACCGGCCGCGTCGACCGGCTTCCCCGAATAGTAATCTCGGACCATCAAGCGCCGTCGCTGCTCCGGCCCGCAGCCGAGGTGCTCCTTGGGGTCGAGCCACGAGCGCAGGGCGCAGCCGTTGCCGCAAAAATAGAAGGTCCGGCCGTGCACGAGCTCCACGGCCGCGGCGGTGTCGACGTGCTTCGCGATCGGCATGGCGCAAACGGGACAGCGATCGCCATCGGAGATGCGAAAGGTGTCCGTCGCGGTGAGCCCCTCGCGGGCGGGCGTGGCCAGACGAGCGGTACCGGACTCCGAGGGACAGCCGAGGGATCCGAGAACCACCACGATGGGAAGGAACGGGATTCTCCGCTTGACCAACACGTCCCAGGAAACCATGATTCACCTCGCTAGCACGCAAACGTGAGGCCGGCGGCGGCCAGGGCCCACACCGACGCACCGGGTCATAGCGCCGCGGCTCAACAGAGGCAATGTCGGAGGCAACCGTACTATCGCTCGCCCTGCTGGGCCTGTTCGGCACCGGCCATTGCGTGGGCATGTGCGGGCCGTTGATCCTGGCGTTGCCCCCGCTCACCGGCAGCGTCGGCCGGCAGCTACTCTATCACCTCGGTCGCATCACGACCTACAGCGCGGTCGGGGCGCTGCTCGGCGCATCCGGCGCGGGTCTAACCCTCGCCGCCTCGGCGACCACCGACAGCCTAGTCTGGGTGACGCGCGCCCAGCTCGGGATGGCGGTCGCGGTCGCCGCGGCCATGGCCTGGATGGGGCTGCACCGCCTCGGGCTGTTGGCCGAGCCGGCGTTCCTGCGCCAGGCCAACCTCTCCCACCTCCCGGTGCTACGCACCCTCCAACGCCGCCTGGTGCACGAAGGGCGCGGCCCGCTCGCGGCGCTGGCGCTCGGTCTGCTCTTTGGCCTCTTGCCCTGCGGCCTCTCCTATGGCGCCTTTGCCGCAGCCCTCACCAGCGACGGATGGCTGCACGGCGGCGTGATGGTGGCGGCGTTTGGACTCGGCACGCTGCCGTCCCTGTTGCTCGTCGGCACCGTGGGCGCTGCCTTTGCCCACCGGCACCGCGCCCTGTTCGACGTGCTCGCGGCGCTGACCTTGATCGGGCTCGCCGCGTCGATGCTGGCCGATGCACTGGCGCGGATCGCGTGAGAGCCGCACGGGCGGAAAGGTCCTTCGACTCGCTTCCTTCGACTCGCTTCCTTCGACTCGCTGCGCTCGCTCAGGACGAACGGGTAATTGAATTCGCTCAGGACGAACGGGTAATTGAATTCGCTCAGGACGAACGGGCAATTGAATTCGCTCAGGACGAACGGATATTGTTCGGTCACGGAACCTGTTCGGTCACGGAATCTATTCGGTCGAGGACGTCACCGTCCCCCGTGGAGTCGCTTCCTATTCTCTGGGATGTTGTCGCGTGATGCCTGATGCACCCATGACGACTCGCGGCAAAGGTGAGCCCAACCGCTCGACCGCGCCGCAACCGCGGATCGGCGCCCTGCTCGCCCTCGTCCTACCCGCCCTGCTGCTGCCCGCCTGCGCCCATCGACCCACCCCCGGGCCGTTGGTGCTCCCCCGTAGCCCAGGCCTCCACCTGCTCGCTCCGTTCGAGGATGTGCTTGGCGTGCCCGGCTCGGCTCGACTGCTCGAATCCCGGCTCCCGGAGCTCTACCCGCGCCTCTCCGGCGTGACCCTCGGCGAGCTCGCGGCGGCAAACACCGAGGCGTACGCGAGCGCCCGCGAGCGGCTCGAAGCGTTGGTCGCGCGACTCAACGACCGGCTAGCGCTCACCCGGCCGGTGATCCTGCTCCTGCTCCCGGGCCAACTGCGCGCCGCGAACCCACCCGAGACCCTCGGCCCGGGCGCGGTGTTGTTCAGCGATGACGACGAGACCAACGCCACCACGCGGATCCTGCGCGGTGTGGCCCTCACCCACCACGAGTTGCCCTCCGGCGGTACCCTGCTCGCGGATCTCATCCGCGCCGGCGTGGCGAGCCGCTTCACCATCGCGCAGCTCGATGGGGAGCTACTCGCAGGGGAGTCACCCTTCGTACCCTACGGCGCGGGCGAGATCGCGTCGCGGCTCCCGCACTTGGTGACCCTGGCGCGACACTATCCGAGCGAGCCCAGGTCGAGCTATGGCTCCGGCTGGATCGGGCGCGAGGATCTGGAGCTGCTCGGCTGGCGGGCCACCGCGAGCCTGTGCAACTGGGACCTCTGGCTGGCGACCGACGCGGATCCTGCTGACGCAATTTGCGACACTGACACGGCGAGCGAGCCCACCACCCTCGCCGCGGCGACGCTTGCAGCCCTGGGAAATCTCTCCGACGCCGAGCCTATGACGAAGGAGAACGAGAGCGGCTGGCTCGCCCACGACTTCACCCTCTACCTCGGTGGCGGCTATTTCAGCCGGCGGCGGGAGGTGATGCTGACCTATCGTTACGGCGTCGGCCTGTTGCGGGTCAAACGTCAAAACCTGCCGGGCGCCAACCACGTCATCGGCCGCGTCGCCCCGGCATTGTTGCGCACCCTGGTGACGCGACTCGAGGCGTTGGAGGTAGCCACCATGGTCGACTCCTACGACGCGCCGCTCGAGGATGGCAGTGACTACGTCTTCGGCATGGAGTCGGACAACCTCACGGTTGATTTCGCCTTCTATGGTCCCTGCGGCGGCACCGACCCCCGGCACTGCGAGCTGCACGGGCTGATCGTCAACCTAGTGGATGATGTGGAGCGGGCCCCGTAGCCCTCCCGTCGCGATCTAAGGTAGGCTCGGCGCCATGGCCCCGCCCGAAGAAGAGCAAGTCCAAGAGCAAGTGCAGCAGATGCGATTGCCCAACCAGGCGGCCTTCATCCCCAGCCCGCAGATCAACCGCGCCCCAGAGGTGAGCCCGATGGAAAACAAGTACCTCGAAGAGGTGATGGCGAAGCAGGAAGACATTCAACACCGGCTCAAGAAGAAGGCCGCGCCCATGCGCCGGCCCGCGGCGCGTACCGCCCGGGCGCACTCGAACGATCTCGCCCTGCCATCCGAAGCGTTGGGAGGCAACGACGCGCCCGCGGTCGACGTGCGAATCACCGGCTTCTGGCGCTTTCGCACGGTGATCGTGCCGCCCAACGCCTACGTCGTGCACACCACCCGCGGCCGAGATCAACCGGTGACCATCGGCATGGGCAAATCCTTCGGCTTTAACCCTTATAAGGACGCCTATTTGGTGGTGCCGGCCACCACCCAAACGATCCTGATCAGCGCCCCGTGCATCTGCAAGGAACGCCAGGGGATCCTGGTGCAGGGTTACGTTCAGTGGATCATCGCGGACTTCGCCACGGCGTATAAGAAACTCGACTTCTCCGATCCCTACGACCCGATGAGCATCGTCAACACCCAACTCAAGGAACAGGCCGAGGCTACTATTAAGGATACGGTCGCCACCATGAGCATCGACGACGTGCTCAGCGACAAGCAACCGATCATCAAGGAGCTGACCCGCCGGCTGCGCGAGGGCACCGAGGGGGACGCCGAGCAGAAGGGGCTCGGCCTCAGCATCGTCACCGTGCAAATCAAGGAAGCGGTGGTCAGCTCGGCGCGCCTGTGGGAAACCCTGCAGACGCCGTTCCGCTCCGAGCGGCGCAAGGATGCGCGTCTCGCCGAGCTCGAGAACGACGGCCTCGTCAATGAGCGGGAGGCGCAGGCCCAACGCCAACACGACAAGCTCGAGATCGAGACCGGCACCGAGGCGGCGGAGCGGCGCTCGGCGGCGGAGGCCAAAGAGTTCAACCTACGACAGGCCGAGAAGGTCCGACGCGCCAAGCTCGAGGCCGAGACCATCGCCGAAACGGTCGCCGCCGAAAAAGCGACCCTCGCGCAACAGGCCGAGCTCAACCGCCTCGAGCTCGAGGCTCGGCTCGAACGGGAGGAGATCGAATCCAAGGGCCAGGCCAAAATCGCCGAGCGCGACATCGAGGTCGATGCCCGCCGTCAAAAAGTAGCCAACGACGTCTCGGAGGGGCAGCTGCGCCTGCACCTGGTGGAGAAGCTGCCCGAGCTACTCGAGCGGATGCCCAAGCCGGACGAGCAGCGCAACATCTCGATCCGCAGCGACGATCACCTCGCGGCGATGGTCGGCGGCATCATGGAGATCATCGACAAGGTGAGAGCGCGCGACTGACCGGACGCCACCTCGAGGCGACGACCAGGGGCTCTCCCGCCCGGTGACCGGGCTCAAAACCTCGCGGTTAAACCGAAGGCTACACCCTCACCGGCCACCCCGAGCAGGGGCATCACCGCTTCGTCACCCTCCCAATCGGTGAAGAAGAAGGTCACCAGACTCGCCAGCGCAAAGGCCGCGCCAGTCGCCATCATGCCATAGCCCGCGGCGTTGTAGGCGATCGCCTCTCGCTCGATGGCGATCAGCTCCTCGCCACTGATGACCGATCCCAGGCTCTGCTCGACCAGGCCGGCGTAGCGACTCTCGGCATCCGCCTGCAGCCCAAACATCACCACCATGGCCGCGCCCGCCGCCACGGTGAAACCCACGCCGGTGAAGAATGCCCAGGGTGGCAGCGGCGGCGGGTTGGCCCGCGCCACGATCTCATAGGCGACGCCGCGAACGTCGCCCACCTGCACCTCTCGCTCTGGGAAGAGCTGCTCCACCGCGCCGCCGAGGGCGAGGAGGAGCTCTTCGCCGCCGCCGCGCACCAAGCGCAGGGTTACCGCCTGCTGGAGCTCACCGCTGCGTAGGTTCAGCCGTTTTAACGTGATCACGCTCGAGCGCCCGAGCTGGGCGACGCTCCCCATCACCAGGGTCTCCGCGTTGAGGGCGTCGGCGATCTCGGCCAGGCAATCGCGCCGCTCGTAGCAACGCTCGTCCGCCCCGAGCGCATCGACGGTTTTGATCTTCTCCGCCTGCCGTACCTCTTCCATGCCCAGCGCTTCGACACCGTCGAGCTTGCGC